>CAZDLO010000002.1:59739-117144 GCA_964506325.1 uncultured Tangfeifania sp. | reverse complement strand
GTACTATGTCTTGCATAGTACCATATTTTATATATATATTTGCATCACCTACTTCAGTGTAATGGAAGGTACTTTAATCATACCTATCCCACAAAAAGTAGACAGAAATTAATTCAGGAACAGATTAAATGAAGCAAAAATGAACATTGACAATTCCAAAGCACAGATGAGGAAAGGCATCCTGGAGTATTGCATACTCCTGATACTCTCCAAAAAGCCTTTGTATGCTTCAGACATCATAGGCGAGCTAAAATCAGCTCAGATGATTGTGGTGGAAGGAACTTTATACCCCTTACTCACCAGGCTGAAAAATGACGGATACCTCTCCTACCGCTGGGAGGAATCGCTGCAGGGACCACCCCGAAAATACTATGAACTTACTGATGAGGGTAAGAAGTTTCTCAATGAACTAGAAATCTCATGGTCAGAACTCGTAGATGCGATTCAAAAATTAAAAGGATAAATGGCGGCCGCCGAATATTTGAAAATAGTAAATAAGAATAACCTAAGATAAACAACAATAAAATGAAAAAGACATTGACCATCAACCTTAGCGGATCGGTATTCCACATTGACGATGACGCTTATGAGAAGCTTCATGCCTACCTGATTAAAATCGACAGACATTTTGGCAAGGACGCTGACGCCAAAGAGATTGTTGAAGACATTGAAGCCAGGATCGCTGAGATCTTCGCCGAAAAAGTCAAAAACGGTGATGAAGTTATTAATATTGCCCATGTGGAAGAGATTATTGTCATAATGGGTACACCGGAAGCGATTTCCAACGAAGAGGAGGAAAAAGGAAGAGAACCCGAGAAGAAATATTATAGAACAGGAGGCAGAAGATTCTACCGTGATCCGGAGGACAAGATTTTGGGGGGTGTTTGTAGCGGATTGGGTGCCTATTTTTCCATAGATCCGGTTATTATCAGGCTAATCTTTGTATTGCTGTTCTTTGCAGGTGGAAGCAGTTTCCTTGCCTATTTGATCTTGTGGATTGTCGTCCCCAAGGCTTACACTACTGCCCAACGCCTCGAGATGAGAGGGGAAGAGGTGAACATTGACAATATCTCGAAATCTATCAAGGAAGAGGTGCAGGATGTAAAGGAGAATTTCCGGAATTACCGTTCCAATCCTGCCTATGTCCAAAGTAGAAGCGCTGCTCATGATGCTGGCAACGCGCTTGTCTCGGTTTTGAAAGTGATCGGCACAATTCTGCTTGTCATTATTGGCATCCCCTTTGTATTTGTGGGTGTAGTGCTATTGATCGTTCTGTTTTCACTTCTTTTTGCCTCCAGCCAGGTTTTAAGCATGACACCTTTTGAAGGAGGCATCGAACATTTAAATCTCATTTTCTCGCAGGGCTCAACGATAGGCTGGATATGGGCAGGACTCTTCCTGGTAGTCTGTATTCCTTTGCTGATGCTTGTTTATGCAGGGATCAAGATGATCTTCAGATTTAAATCGCCGAGTCACATATTCGGATCAGTACTGGCTGGATTGTTCGTGGTTGGTATTTTCATCCTGATCATCAACGGCAGCAGGACTCTTGGCGAATTCAGCAAATCAGCCACGGTTACCAATCAGGAATTAGTTGCCAGTTCAGCCGATACACTTTATATCACCGCCAAACAATTAGAAAGCGACAAGGGTCTGGATGCCCTGATTGATAACGATTTCAACTTCAAGCACTTCAAAATCGGAGTAATGAATGGGAAAGAGATTCTGATCGGAAGTCCGGAACTCCGGATCGAAAAAGGAGAAAACACTAAATTCGAGATGGTAATCAACAAGATTTCAAGGGGATACAACCTGATTAAGGCAAAAGAAAATGCGGACGAGATTCCGTTTAAATACCAGATTAAAGATTCCCTGGTAAACCTTCAACCGTCCTTTATGCTTCCGGGTACCTGGAGAAACCAGCGGATCAAATTGAAGATTGAAGTACCGGTGGGAAAAACGATCTATCTGGATGAATCTGTGAAAAACATTATCTGGGATGTTAGGAATACGACAGACACCTACGATTACGACATGGTGAATAAATACTGGACCATGAAATCCGACGGTCTGACTTTGGTGAACAGGGCTGTTCCAAGTGTTAAATCCTTAAAAAATAAAAAATGAGCTTCTTTTATCGTATCGGCATCCTGGTTGCCATGTTGTTATCCTTTCTTTCCGGTATCGGTCAGAACAGGGCCCAAAAGATCTACGACCACTACTCCCGTGAAGCAGGTGTCAGTTCCTTTTCCTTCTCAAAATCCCTGATTGATGCATTAAACATGAACCTGGATGAAGAGGGCAAGAAAATCACCGGCGACTTCCAGGAATGTAAAGTACTGATATACAATTCTGAAAAGGGAAATTTAAATCGTTTTTCTGAACAAATCTCAACTGAACTGAAATCCCTGCGTTACGAACAGGTGCATCCTAAGGGAGAAAAACCGGAAGATGACGTTGAATTCTGGATTGAAGGAAAAGGAAAATCAGTAACCGAATGTCATATTATTATTGGGGATAAGGGTGACAAGCAGAATTCATCCCTGCTAGTTTCATTCTACGGTAATTTCAAGGTTGAAGACCTTCAAAAACTCGAGAAAATAGGACAGAAACAAAGTGAATAGGAAGGAGCCAGGGTTACTGAGACAAGAAGTATTCTTTCACCATATTTCATAAACTCAATGACTAACATGTTGAAGATCCTCACACTTGCATTGATATTCGCCTCCCTCACCTTCTTAATCCCTAACAATGGCCTGTCATGTACCATGATAAAACTTTCAGGCAACGGCAAGACCATTGTGGGAAACAATGAAGACCAGATGAATCCCAATACACGTATTTGGTTTGAGAAAGGCAAAGGCACAGGATTTGGGGCAGTTTATGTTGGTTTCGATAACCTTTTCCCGCAGGGAGGAATGAATGAGGTTGGTTTGGTCTTCGACGGATTCACCCAGCAGTTCAAAGCAGTCTCTGATACTGCCGGAAAATTAAAAATACCCTCCGGTGATTTATCAAAAAAAATAATGAGGGAATGCGGTACTGTCGATGAAATTAAAAATCTCATAAACAAATACAATCGCGGCTTTCTTTCGGGAGCCGCGTTGCGTTTTGTAGATAAATCAGGTAAATATCTTTATGTGGACGGCGATACCGTAATTGTTGGAGAAAGTGATTTTTTTGTGCAGACAAATATTCGCCCATTTGAGAACAAACCGTGCTGGAGATATGAAAAAGCAACCCGATTACTCAAGAATTCCGGGGACATAAGCGTAAAATATTGCACGGCGTTGATGGACAGCGTTCATCAGTCAACAAAATGGGGAGGAACCATTTATACAACGGTTTATGACCTGCAAGAAGGGAAGATATATTTATACTATTTCTACAATTATGAAAATGTAATTATTTTCGATCTTCAGGAAGAATTGAAAAAAGGCGACAAGGTTCTAAATATGCCTGAGCTGTTTCCTCAAAATGCCACCGGCCAGAAATATTACACCGAATACAACAGAATATTGACCAAAATAAAAGCATTGGGTGAATCGTCATTATCGACGGAAGATAAATCTTTTCAGGATCTAAAAAATGATATCTCCAACTCATTTATAGACAAGTACCCGTTCTATTATAAAATCCAGAACTGGGCAGATCATTACCTGGATGAACAGACCAATTATCCAAGGGCGATCCTGCTTCTGAAGATGAATGTGGAGATTTATCCGGAGGACTGGAGACCATATGACAACTTAGCAGGAGCTTTTCTGAAAAACAATCAGCTTAGGGAGGCCCGGGATAAATATTTGCAATCACTGAAACTGAATCCTAACAATTCAAACGCAAAAAATCGGATTTTATACCTGAGCAAAATTATCCCGGATTAATCATTAACCGTGATCATCACCAAAACAGAAATTCAGATGATCGTATAAATTGTGTCAGGTAACAGGGTATTCTGCACTGACATCCGTAAGAACTTCACAGCCGGTCTCTGTAACCAAAAGGGTGTGCTCGAACTGGGCAGATAATCTGTCGTCTACGGTACGGGCAGTCCACCCGTCATTCTGATCAACTTTTACCCTGGGCTTTCCCTCATTGATCATAGGCTCAATCGTAAAAATCATGCCTGGTTTCATTTTCGGACCGCTGTTTTTTCTGGCTGAATGGTCTACCTGAGGATCTTCATGAAAGTCGACCCCGACACCATGCCCGCAAAATTCGTAAACAACGCTGAATCCTTGAGAAGTTGCATATCTGTTGATGAAATACCCTATATTTCCAAAGTAATTTTCCGGGAAAACCTGCTGAATCCCAAGATTAAGGCATTGCCTGGTTGCGACTATCAGCTTCTCCGCCGTAGGTGACACCTCTCCAACCGTAAACATCCTGCTGGTATCACCAAAATAACCATTCAGAATGGTTGTGACGTCAACATTGAGTATGTCTCCCCTTTTCAATAAAGTCTTCTCAGAAGGAATGCCATGGCAGACGACTTCATTCAGCGAAATACAACAGGATTTGGGAAAACCATTGTAATTAAGCGTCGCCGGTATGGCACCATGTTCAATCATATATTGATGAATCATACTATCAAGATACTCAGTTGACACACCCTCCGTGATAAAAGGTTCAATGTAAAGCAAGGTATCCCCGGCAAGTTTGGAACTTTTCCGGATTCCATCTATTTGTTCAGCAGTTTTAATTAAGATATTCATTTGAGAATAATTTGTTTTCATTGACCAGGGTACATCAGAGGATTCGAGAACCTTATGATCCGGAATTTTCCAAATATATCGAACCTGACACACCGGGCAATATCTTGTAAAGTTATAGCTATTCTTGAAAAGAGCAATAGTTCCATGTCGATCCTGCATAAGTTGGTGCGATGCTCCGAATCAGCCATTAAAATTTAGCTACACAATTCATTTGCTAAATCAAAATAACCTCAGGACCGATTCAATTTTATCCTCCATTGTCAATTGCCCATCCAGCCAATGAATTTGAAAACCCTCCCTTTCCATCTTTCTGAACCATGTCATCTGACGTTTGGCAAATTGATGAATAGCAATATTCAACCGTTCAAACATTTCATCTTTCGTCAATTCGCCTGTCAGGTAAAGAGTTATATATTTATATTCCAGTCCATACCAAATCAGGTCTTCAGGTCTCAACCCACCACTCAGCAAGCCCTCAACCTCCAAAATCATCCCGTCATCAATTCTTTGCTTCAACCGTGAAGTGATTCGTTCACGCCGGGTATCCCTGTCAAATTGCACGCCGACGATCAGGGAATTAATTTTAGGAAACACATAATCGGAACCTGGATGTTCAAGAAGGTATTCTTCAATTTCTATGGCACGGACAACGCGGTTTTTGGTTTCTGTGTCACTGCTGTTATGAACGGTCTTATAGCCTCTCAATATAGCTGCGAGCTCCTCCAGGGAAAGTTTGGCCAACTCCATTCGCCTGGCTTGGTCAGATGGAACATGTGTAAGCTTGTATCCTTTCAGAACTGCCTCGAGGTACATACCGCTGCCCCCGCATAAAACCGGAAACCTTTCCCGTGAAATGACATCAGAATATGCCTTGATAAACTGCTGCTGGAATTCAAAAACATTGAACTGAGTACCGGCATCAGCCATATCAACCAGGTGACAAGGAACTGTAATACCATCAACAATGTAATCCTCCAGGTCCTTCCCCGTGCCAAGATCCATTCCCCTGTATATCTGCCTTGAGTCGGCCGACAATATCTCACCATTCAGCCTTTTAGCTACCTGGGCGGCCAGCCGGGTTTTCCCCGTTGCTGTTGGACCAAGTATTGTCAGCATATCATATTTCATAAAATCAAAGTATTAAATAAAATGGAATACCTCCCCTATAAACAAAGAAGTTACAATTTTGGTGCTTTGGTTTACAAACCGGAATTGAATTGAACGCAATTACAGGCATTTCAGCATACTGCCAAATGGCAAAGAAATGAAGAAATGCCTTTACATCTCAAACTATTCAAACATTTCCAAAGTTTTAAATCTTTCTAACTCCCCTTTTGCTATTTTTGCAATTCAATTTACCAGATGAAGACAGCTTTTCAGCAAAATATCAATATCAGGAACAAAAGGGCAAGTTTCGACTACGAATTTATTGAAAAATTCGTTGCAGGGGTTGTTTTACTTGGCACTGAGATCAAATCAATCCGTTTGGGAAAAGTAAGTATGAACGATGCCTATTGTCATTTCATCAACGGTGAAATGCTGATAAAGAATCTTTCTATTTCAGCTTACGATTTCGGCACGTGCAACAATCACGAAGTTCTTAGGGAACGGAAATTACTCCTGAACAGGAAGGAGTTGCGTAAAATGGAGCGAAAAGTAAAAGAGAACGGCCTGACGATTATTCCTGTACGGTTATTCCTCAATGACAAAGGACTTGTCAAAATTGAGATCGCGCTGTCTAAGGGAAAACACTCCTATGATAAAAGGCAATCTCTCAAGGATAAGGATTCCAGGAGGGAAATGGACCGCCTTGAAAAATATTAAAGATACTGACTGATCTCCTCAAACTTTATCATTTTAACCCCAAGCTTCTCCCAATTGGCAAAAGGAAGTGGCAGATTAGGCAACTCCTTTATTGCATCCTCAAAGACGTAGACCGGAAAACCATGCTCTGCCAGTCCGCAAACTGCCTTGTCTACGCATACGTTCGTGGTAACCCCGTAGACAAATATTTTACTTGGATTGATAAGGTCAAGAATCCGGTGTGTATAGGGATTTCCCTCAAAAACGTCAAAAGCATCCTTGCGGATGACAATATTCCTGATCTGATCAGCATTGGCCAGTTGAGGAAGAATAGCCAGTTGTGTCATCCAGTCGATAATTGCAGGAATGGCTGGCCTGGTTTCAGGAATAAATTCAGCACCGCTTGTTCCCGCCATGCAATGCTCCGGAAATGTGGTAATATAATCTGGACTGGAGGATAACTCATTCGAATTTATCAAATGAAAATCGCACGTATTAATAACCCGGATCTTATTTTCAACGGCATAATCAGTGATCTGTTTGAAAATAGGTTTGAGCGTTTCAGCACCCTGGACATACAATTTACCAAATGGCTCGATAAAATCTACCTGCGTATCAACATTCCAAAAAAGAATAGCCCTATTCATAAATTAAAATCATAGTTAAAAAAATGAAATTCAGAACGTACGCATGTAACCCTCCATGATTATTCATGCTATTTTGGGAACGAAGGAACATGAGGGTTCTATCAGTCAACATTGTACCAATAAATCAAAATTACCCGGTTATGGCAAACCGGTACTCATTTCCCAGCCTTAAACGCAGCAATACCCCGGTCGAGAAAATCCACAAAATGATCCGGATTCAAATCTCTTGCAGTTGGTTTAACCAGTACCTTCTGGTCATTTCCCATAATTACATAGTAGGGCTGAGCATTCACTCCAAATCGGGAAATTTGAAAATCAGCATATTTTTTACCAATCGTTTTCTTTACTTTCTGATCATAGGAAGAGGTGATCCAGTCACTTTCAGGCATGGTAGATTTATCATCCACATAAAGTGCTACAATGACAAAATCCCGCTTTAACCGCTCCAGCACCCGTGAATCCGACCATACATTGGCTTCCATTTCTCTGCAATTGACGCACCCATGACCGGTGAAATCAATAAAGATCGGCTTATTCTGTGCAATGGCGCATGCCAATCCCTGCTCAAAATCAAAATAGCCTTCCAATCCGTGCGGCAGTTCCAGAAACTCGCTGTATTTTGGTTTTTCACAGAGAGAATTCCCGGAAAAATTCTGAATATTCGCATTAGTACTTCCAGAAGCACCTGCTAGCTTAACCTCTTCACGAATGATCCTGTGCAAATCAAAATCATGAGTAGTCATCGGCGGAAGGTATCCGGATATGGCTTTCAGGGGAGCACCAAACATACCGGGAATTAGGTAGACAACGAAGGAGAATGTGACAATTGACAACATCAGCCTGCCAGTTGAAACATGTTTTACCTCACTGTCGTGAGCAAATTTGATTTTCCCCAGCAGATAAATACCCAACAAGGCAAAAATGACTATCCATAACGCAAGGTATACCTCCCTGTCCAGTATTCTCCAATGGTAGGTCTGATCTGCTATGCTTAAAAATTTCAATCCCAGTGCAAGCTCGATAAAACCAAGGAAAACCTTCACCGAATTGAGCCAACCACCGGATTTGGGAAGATTGCTCAGCCATTGAGGAAATAATGCGAAAAGGGTAAATGGCAAGGCAAAAGCAAGTGAAAATCCGAACATTCCTACAATAGGCTTCAGAATCATGCCCCCGGCAGATTCAACCAGGATAGCTCCAACAATCGGGCCAGTGCAACTGAAAGAAACCAGCACTAGTGTCAGTGCCATAAAAAAGGCCCCGCCAGCACCTCCCTTGCTAACTTTGTCGTCACTCTTGTTGATCCAGCTGGAAGGTAAAATAATTTCAAAAGCCCCAAAAAATGAAAAGGCAAAGACTACAAAAATTATGAAAAACAGAACATTTGGCAGCCAGTGGGTACTTAGCCAGTTGGCAAAATCAGCACCAAGAGTTATGGCCACGATGGTTCCGATAAGGGTGTAAATAAGAATGATTGATGCCCCATAAACCAAAGCCTGAAATTTCGCTTCCCATTTTGTTTTGTTGCTGTTCATGAAGAAGGAGACAGTCATTGGAATCATCGGAAAAACACAAGGCGTCAGAATTGCAGCAAGGCCTGCAAGAAAACTAAAAAACAAAAACCATATCAGTGAATGTTGTTCCGTATCACCAGGTAAAGATGTTTCTTCACCCTTTTGTGCCGGTGAAGAAACAGCTGCAACAGATTCATTGACAGAAAATGAAAAATCTGCTTCGTCCATCGTGCAGGTTTCATCGTTACAGCTCTGGTATTCGATGGAACCTTTAACAGTAAACGGCTTGTTGTTTAAAATTTTTATTGCCCTTGTAAAATGTGCCTCTCCGGAATAATAGGTAAGATCAAGTTTGAAAATCTTGTCAAACTTGCTGATCGGTTTCGTAAGGGATGTCAGGTCACCAGTGAAGCGATAGTTCAAGCTGTCAGGTGTGAAATTAATGGTGGTACTGACAGGCCCGCCTTCAGGAAGTTTAGTTCCATAAAGATGCCATCCGGGTTCAATTACAGCATGAAAATTCAATTCGATTTCCTCGCTTGAGATTATCTTTTGGTCGAACGACCATTTGACAGGTGAAATAACCTGTGCTGAAACATTCAGATTAATAAGAAATATCCAAATAAACAGCAGTAAACCAGTTTTTGCTATACAAATTCTCATCCGGGACTTATTAAAATTATATGACAATTTTTAAATCGGCTTTCTTAAACCATTAAAGCCATTCAGAAAACATACCGGATGATAGCCATCCGGATTAATCCTGTCAAAATTATAAAAAAACCCGCTCAATAATTGAGCGGGTTTTGCAAACTTTTCTTAAATAATAATTTCATTCTGAAGTTCATCATAGAATTTGGATCCAAGAAAGCTCATTGAATTCATCTCCACGATCTTAATCTTTTTTCGATACTTCCATCGCCATTTGAAAACCTTGGAGAAAATAAAACCCCTGGTCAAAAATGCTCCCACGAACGGGTGAAGTTCGATAGTCAGGCTTTTTTTCTGCAATTCTTCAAATATATACCGGACTCTTTGTTCGATTTCCTCAATGAAAAGCAAAGTAGGCGTTACCTTACCTGTTCCTTTGCAAACGGGGCAGTTTTCCTCCGTTTCGATTGCCATCTCTTGTCTTACACGTTGCCGTGTAATTTGCATCAAACAAAATTTACTCAAAGGGAGTATATTGTGTTTGGTTCTGTCGGAAGACATAACTTCCTTCATTTTCTCGAAAACTTTCTGGCGGTTCTCATTACCGTGCATATCGATAAAATCGATCACAATAATTCCACCCATATCCCGAAGACGTAATTGCCGGGCAATTTCTTCGGCCGCTGCCAGATTAACTTCCAGTGCATTGGATTCCTGGTCCCCTGTTTTTGAACGGTTTCCACTGTTGACGTCAATGACGTGAAAAGCTTCAGTATGTTCAATTATCAGATATGCTCCGCTTTTAAAGGAGACCGTTTTACCAAAAGATGCTTTTATTTGCTTATCAATTCCGAAATATTCAAAGATTGGCATTTTACCATTGTAATACCTGACAAGCTTTTTCTTTTCGGAATCAATAGTTCCCACATACTCTTTTGCATCGGCTGCTGCATCTTCATCGTTGATGTAGATGTTGGAAAAATCATTGTTGTATACATCCCTGATCATAGCGATAGTACGATCAGTTTCTCCAAGAACCAGTGAAGGAACGACTTGCTTTTCAAGCTTATTGAGTGCATTTTCATATTTTGCAATCAATCGTCGAAGTTCCTGGTCAAGTTCAGCCACCATTTTCCCCTCAGCCGCAGTCCGAACAATCACCCCGTAATTTTTCGGGCATATGCTCTGGATTAATTTTTTAAGACGGGTTTTCTCTTCCGTCGTTTCAATTTTCTGAGATACAGATATTTTATCGCTGAAAGGCACCAATACCATATTTCTTCCAGCCACAGAAATCTCTGAAGTAAGTCGTGGCCCTTTGGTGGAAATTGGCTCCTTGGCTATCTGTACCAAAATAGTTTGACCGGCTTTCAAGACCTCTGAAATCTTGCCGTCCTTGTTAATATCCGGTTCCGGAGTAATCCGGGGAAACGGAACCAACTTAATCTTTTTAGCGGCAGCTAATTTGAGGAACTTGTTAAGAGTCTGGAATTGTGGTCCTAAATCCAAATAGTGTAAGAACGCATCTTTCTCGTATCCAACATCAACAAAGGCGGCATTTAAACCGGGCATGATCTTCTTCACCTTTGCGAGGTAAATATCTCCTACCGCAAACTTAACATCGTTGCTTTCCCTGTTGAGTTCTACAAGTCTTTTGTTTTCGAGTAAAGCCATTTCGACATGAGAGGACGATACATCAATAACCAGCTCATTGCTCATACTCTTTACTCATTTATGTTAATTAAAACTATTAGATACAACAAACCTAAAGCACAAACGTGCTTTAGGTTTTGTATTTTTTATGGAGGCGTTACAAAAAGCCTATTTTTTCTTTTTGTGACGGTTCTTCCGTAAGCGCTTTTTGCGCTTATGGGTGGCCATTTTATGTCTTTTTCTCTTCTTACCGCTTGGCATAACTTTACAATATTAACGTAAAAAATTACTTCACGTTGTTTTTAACGCGACCTACGAATGTTTTAGCAGGCTTGAAAGAAGGGATGTTGTGCTCCGGGATAATGATGGTTGTGTTACGTGAAATGTTACGTGCTGTCTTTTCTGCACGTTTTTTAACGATAAAACTTCCGAAACCACGGAGATAAACGTTGTTACCTTCAGCTAAGGAACCTGAAACGGTATCCATAAATGCTTCAACTGCTTTCTGAACAGTAAGCTTCTCAATACCAGTGCTCTTGGAAATCTCGTTTACGATATCTGCTTTAGTCATTTTTATAAAATTTTAATGATTTGACTTTATTTTTTATTAACTCTATCTTTGACTGACTTTATCTTCTAATTTGGTGCACAAATATATAGCTTTTGATTTAACTAATATCATATTAGCTGATAATTTTTGTGCTTTTTTTAATTTTTATCATAAAACCACTAAATATTGGACAAATATCGTAATGCACTGACAGTTTGGTATAAACATTATAAACGGGAACTTCCCTGGCGTGAATGCAGGGATCCGTACAATATCTGGGTATCTGAAATCATTTTGCAGCAAACACGTGTACAGCAGGGTATGAGCTATTATTTCAGTTTCCTGAAAATGTTCCCGGATATCAAAAGCCTGGCGGAGGCTCATGAAGAAGATGTTCTTAAAGTCTGGCAAGGATTGGGATACTATTCCAGGGCAAGGAACATGCACCATGCTGCCAAAACAATCATGACAGAACACCAGGGAAGATTCCCGGAGGATCATCATTCCATCAGGCAACTCAAAGGTATAGGTGATTATACGGCTGCAGCCATTTCCTCCATTGCATTCAACCTTCCCTATGCTGTGGTAGACGGAAATGTTTTCAGAGTGTTGTCACGGGTATTTGGCGTTTCAACACCCATTGACACCACCAAAGGGAAAATTGAATTTCACAAACTGGCTTTTGCAATGCTGGACAAGGAACAACCTGGCGAATCCAACCAGGCCGTAATGGAATTTGGAGCCTTACAGTGTGTTCCCGGTCAGCCGAATTGCACTGAATGTCCGCTATTAATCAGCTGTCAGGCTCATGCTTGTCAGACAGTCACATCCCTCCCTGTAAAATCAAAACAAATTGCACAAAAGGAGCGGTTTCTCAATTACATTTTTCTGCAAAACGGGGGAAATATTTTTCTTGAGAAAAGAGGAGACAGTGATATATGGCGTAACATGTACCAGTTTCCATTGATTGAAACGCAATACCATGCCTCCGTTGAAGAGGTTATTGGCAGTCCGGCGTGGAAGGAAATATTCAGCCATCATACCCATGTCATTGAATCAGTATTTCCCGAAAAGATGCATTTATTAACGCATCAAAGACTTTGCATCCGGTTTATATCAGTAAGCCTGGAAGGGCAATTCCAACATGAACGACTTCTCAGGGTCGACAGGAGCAACGTATCCAGGTATCCTGTACCAAAACCTCTTGAGACTTTTTTAAATGAGTCCAAACTTTAAGGAGATCAGCCTTTACCCTGTCCTCATTTATTTTTATCTTTGGTAAATTTTGAATTGTCCCCTTTTTTCAGTAACTTACAATATACCATAAAATCATATAAATTATGTCAGTTAACAAAGTCATCCTAATTGGAAACGTAGGTAAAGATCCGGAAATCAGACACTTGGACAGCAATGTTTCTGTTGCTTCATTTTCCCTTGCCACCTCAGAAGTTTACAACAACAAAGCCGGCGAAAGAGTCACACAGACAGAGTGGCACAACATCGTTTGCTGGCGCAACCTCGCCACCCTTGCAGAAAAATTCATCAAAAAGGGAAGCCAGATATATGTAGAAGGCCGTATTCGTTCCAGAACCTATGATTCGAACGATGGAGCGAAAAAAACTGCTTATGAAATTTATGCGGATGAAGTCAGGTTGCTTGACAGGAAACCAGGTCAAAGCGGAACATCCTCTGAAAACCTTGTAGCAGAAGCCAGGTCTGCAGTTAACGAACCACAGGTAACCCCAGGCATTACAGGGGAGGCTGCCACCCCCGACGATCTTCCGTTTTGATAACTGAAACATCTGAATTCCAGGTAATTTCAGCAATTGTTTCAAAAGCCTTGTCAGGGAATTGATTTCCGGTCCAAATCCATAGATTCCCTGACAAGGCATTTTTTATGATACAATAATCCAGACATCTAAACAATGCTTACTCAGATCCCTACAAACGATTCTGAGTCATACCGGCGAAGAAATGGACTTGCAACAACTTGCTGTCGGGTAAAATGAGAAGCCAAGAAAACTACTCACTATTACTTATTAGAAAATAGGATCACTGGAATTATTGTCCATCAGAGACCTTCCCATTTTCCTGCCGCCTCATTGGCTTTGAAGAAGCAGGATTCCCGGAATTCTTCGTCAAAAAGTCAGGTACTTAGCTACCTGTCCTTCTATTAGTCAAAATCATTACTGCGAGATAGTCGGCAAATTTCCGATTTGTTTTCAGGAAAATCAAGTTAACAGGGTTGAAAATAAAGTAGACGATTTCAAGTCCTGCCAACTTCTGCCCTGGGAAATTCAACAATTAAATTATAAATTCCCTAAAGTTTTTTCAAATTTCAGGCAGGTGCTTTCCTTAAAAGAATCAAAATGATGGATTTCAAATTAATTCCTTTATTGAAAAATCTTAACTTTGACCATGCCAAAATTTGCCCACATCGCAATCGCTACATTGCTCCTCTTTGCTTTCCTGACACAGACGTGCTCGGAAGATGTAACACCAAAGCCCAGAGGATACTTCCGCATCTCTTTTCCGGAAAAAGTATACAAGCAACTCGACAAACCACTGCCGTATAATTTCCTGGTTCCGGTATATTCTGCGGTTACGCCGGACCTTTTAAACCCGGATCAAAAAGATTGGATAACCCTTGAAATTGCAGGTAATAATGCCCAGATTCATATCAGTTACAAAAAAATCGAGAACAACCTGGCTAAGCTGATTGAAGAATCTAGGACACTCGTTTACAATCATTCTGCCAAGGCAAGCTCAATTGAGGAAAAAATTTACATCAATCATGCCTATAAAACTTATGGCACTCTTTATACCCTGAAAGGAAATGCAGCCTCTCCAATGCAATTCTATCTTACTGACAGCGTTAAAAATTTCATCAGGGGAGCTTTGTATTTCAAAGAACTACCAAACTATGACAGCCTCAGGCCTGTTATAAACTTCTTATCGGCCGATGTCATTAAAATGATAGAAACCACAAAATGGGAGGATTCCAATGGCCGTTAGGTTTATTGTTTCAACAGACGATGGCATTATTGGTTTCTGGGATATAACGGAATCTGCAGATCAGCTGATGTCTGATTTGCAACCTGATGCTGATGACCTGTCAGGATACCTATTGTTCAGAAATGAAGCCAGGAAAAAAGAATGGCTGGCAACCAGGTTACTGCTGAAGCATATGAGCGGAACCGGTTCAAAGGTCGATTACGACATCTCAGGAAAGCCCATACTTTTGAACTCACCCGGTCATATCTCCATCACTCATACCTCCGGACACGTCGCTATCTGTTACCATCCGTATCTCCATCCAGGGATCGACATTGAGCTCATCAGCCGCAATACTGAAAGAGCTGCCACAAAATTTTTATCAAAAGATGAATTGAAAGATTGCACCCTTGATGGCTGTATCTCGAACAAAGACCTGTTGCTGCGCTGGTGCGCAAAAGAGGCAGTATTTAAAATGATCCCTTTTAAGGAGGTTGATTTTGCGTCACAGATCGCATGCAGTGCAGCTCCTCTGCTCCAATCAGAAGGGGAATTGTCCGCAGTATTTACCGGAGGCGGACTAAAACTCAGCATACCCCTGAAATACAGAATAACAGAGGATATACTGATGGTATGGGGGACTATTTCACCTGGATATCAAACATCTTCTTCTCCCCTATAAAACCTTCGAGTCTGTCACCGATGGCAACCGGACCTACTCCGGCAGGTGTACCCGTATAAATAAGGTCACCAATCTTCAGTGTAACATATTTGGATACATGCTCGATGATCGTGTCGAAAGGAAAGATCATAAGTTGTGAATCACCACTCTGAACGACCTCCCCATTCCTTTTAAGCGAAAAAAGGATCTGTCCAGGATTCCCAAGCTCCTCTTTTGGATGAAACTTACCCAATACTGCTGAAGCGTCAAAGGCCTTGGCCTTCTCCCAGGGCAACCCCTTTTCAATCAATTGGCGCTGTACATCCCGTGCGGTAAAATCGATACCAAGCCCGATTTCGTCATAATACCGGTCTGCAAATTTTGCGTCAATATTCTTTCCAAGCCTGCTGATCTTGATAACCAGTTCAATTTCATGGTGTATCTCACTTGAAAAATCGGGAAGGAAAAATGGTTTGTTATCCTTCAAAAGAGCAGAATCCGGTTTCATGAAAAAAACCGGCTCGGTGGGAACCTCATGCTGAAGCTCCTGTGCGTGCTTGACATAATTTCGGCCAATACAAATAATCTTCATACGTTTAGAATATTGTTTTAAGTTGCAGCAATGAAACGAGGTTCAGTGAAGCTAAAACACATATAATCAGCCTCGTTTGGTCCCGACTCGCGGGATGGCTATTTCATTTGCGTAAAATCTTGCAATTGCGGTAAAGCCTGCCCGCTTCCCAAAGTTTACCTGCCTCCATATTTTCAGCTCTATACCGAAAATGGTGCGGAAAGGTTGAATGTCCATCAATAATCAGCACTGATTCATAGCCAAACAACTCATTGAAGGGAAACTACAGGTGCAACAAATAATAAGGTTTAACCATTTCGAACAACCGGAATCACTTCAGCAAGATTTTTGACTGACTCAAATTCTCTTGTTCATGGCTCGAAGCTTGATGGCTGTCAGAACCTTTTTTGTATACAAGGGAAACTCCCCGTTCATCATCCAGCTGTAATAGGAAGGCTCTTCTGCAAGTACCTTTTCAACCGGCTTGCCCTTGTGCTTTCCAAAATTGATTACCTCGACATTGTTTTCATCAAAGACTATACGGCCAGCATAATCAACATTCCGGTCGAAGGAGGAAAAAGCAGAGAGCTGCCCTATTTCATTCACAATAGGAACACTAACCTTCCCTCCTTCCTCAAAGGAGGCCCCGTCATATCGATCCAGCTGAGCCTGGAGAACTTCGTAGGTGGCTTTTGTATCCGCCATTGCACTGTGCGCATTATTGAGATCCTTCTGAAGGTAAAACTTGCAGGCCGCTGCCAATGTCCTCTTCTCCATCCTGTGAAAAATAGTTTGTACATCGACAAATTTCCGTCTTTTAAGATCAATGTCAAGGTCTGCACGCAGAAACTCTTCAGTAAGCAACGGAATATCAAACCGATTGGAATTGAACCCGGCCAGATCACACCCCTCAATGAACCGGGCAAAATTCCTTGCCTCGTCCTTAAAAAGTGGTGCATCCCGGACATCCTCATCATAAATACCATGAATTGCGCTCGCCTGGGCAGGAATCGGGATCCCGGGATTTATCTTCAGCAACTTTTCCTCTTCTCTGCCGTCAGGAAAAATTTTCAGGAAGGCAATCTCCACGATCCGGTCTGTTACAACATTGATTCCTGTAGTTTCAAGATCCAGAAAAACGATCGGATTTCTTAAATTTAGCTTCATAGATGGTAGTATCCAGACAAAAAAACCCGGCTTTAATCTTCGCCAGGTTTCTTTGTCATTAATATTTTGACTATGCGTTGATCATCATTGGCATCAGGAGCATCAGTACATCTTCCTGTTCAAATTCCTGCTCTGCGGGGAGCAGCAATCCAGCCCTCGACGGATCAGAAAGCATCATCTTCACATCAGAAGAAGTTAGGTTGGCAAGAATCTCTATCAGAAAGGTAGATTTGAATCCAATCTCCATTTCCTGTCCGTCATAATCGCATTTGATCTTTTCAACAGCAGAAATGGCAAAGTCAATATCCTGAGCCGAAACCACGAGTTCAGAGGTGGTCAGCTTTAACCTTACAAGATTACTGGCCTGGTTGGCAAAAACGGATACCCTCCGCAAAGTATTGTAAAATTCAACCCTGTCAATCATCAGCTTGTTCGGATTATTCAATGGAATTACCGAATTGTAGGCAGGATACCTTCCTTCGACCAATCTGCAAACCATTTTAAAACCGGTTAACTGGAAAATTGCATTTTTCTCATCAAATTCCAGGGTTACATCAAAATCCTCTTTGGGAAGAAGGTTCTTTAATAGTGACGCCGGTTTTTTAGGAAGAATGAAGGATGCATCATTGTCAGAATTAGCATCTGAACGTTTGTAACGCACAAGCTTGTGGGCATCAGAGGCAACGAATGTCATTCCGACCGGAGAAATCTCAATATTGATTCCGTTCATTACAGGACGAAGCTCATCATCAGCGGTAGCAAACAGGGTTTTGTTGATCCCATTCAGAAGAACATCATGAGGGACCTTGATGGAATAGTGCTCGGCATGAAGAGAAGGCAGATTGGGAAACTCTTCACCATTTTGCCCCGGGATGGAAAACTTGCCATTGGAAGAATAGATGCTCATTCCCATGGTATCCGAATCAAGTTCGAACCTCAACGGCTGCTCCGGGAATTCCTTCAATGTATCCAAAAGAATCTTGGCGGGCAGTGCTACCAGGCCGTCATCGTTGGACTGATCCAGTTCCATGTTTGTGATAAGCGTGGTTTCCAGGTCTGAGGCAGTCACGGACAGCATCTTTCCTTCAAGGTTGAATAGGAAATTGTCCAGGATAGGAAGGGTATTTTTACTGCTGATCACCCTGCTGATTGCGTTCAGATGTCTTAGTAAGTCGGTACTCGAAACAACAAATTTCATACGTATATAATTTATTTTATTTTTTCTGGACGGAACCTCCGGAAATAGCTCTTCCATTTTGGAAAACCTGTTTCTGTAGGAGCCTCAAATTTTAGTAATTCTATTCTGACTGCCAATACCTGAAGTACCGGGGGGGTCAAAGAAAATCCTCTATCCGAAAACCCGATCATTCATTGCACGTATCCCTCCGGCAAAACCTATAATATTAACAACAAGCTAATTACAAAATACTGATTTAAGCTCATTAATTGGAGGAATCAGCCACCAACGACCATGTATGCAGTCCTGAAACCAGGTCGCAACTTTGTTTACTGAAAGCAAAGCGTCCGGATTTGCTGACTTTGCATAGCCATTCACGAAGTCACGAATATACAAACATTCGCTTATAATTTGTCCAAAACTAGCATTTTTTCGCCACCAAAATTCACTTTTCGTTCCTGCGTTTTCTAAACCATGCGAACATGACTCCACCTGCAAGAATCAGGAACAGGGGAACAAGGAGGTTCAGCCATGGCAGGTAAGAATCCTGTTCCCTGACTTTGACTTTATCCAATAGCCTAATCTGCCATGATTTATTTTTCAGGGCTGAAAGAGATGCATCATCCCCCAGATACTGAACGAGGTTTACAAAGAAATCGCGGTTACCATAAGTTATTTTTGAAACACGATCATAACCTAACGGTAAAATTTTAGGCTCCCTTGCACTCCTGTTTACTTTGTTAAGGAGAAGTCCTCCATCCGCGAACAAGGCCATTTTAGTTGGTACACTTTCAGAAATAAATTTAAAATTCTCCGGCATCCCGGTTTTTTCAATAATCCTGTTTTTGAAGACTGAACTGAATTTCCCTTCGAGCAATATTCCCACCGGTAAATTGGACCTGTTGAAAAAATCACGGGATGGTGCAACATCAATCATCCTCAGATTCACCTGCAAGGGCGCCTCCTTTTTACTGGAAAATGATGAAGTACTCAATAGTATCTGCTTTCTGATTTCAGGGTTCTCCCCTACCGTATCAATTGAGCTGACAAATTCAGAGGACACCGGGGCAACATTTTTACCTACAGGATGAGATTGCAGCGGGTGCAGTAAGGGTGAGAAATACCAGGGAGCTGCCGAATAATGGGGCGAAGAACCCGCAGGAGCTGTGTTAACCCGAATCTGCATGCATTCAGCATCCATGATCAGGTCGTTGTTAAACCGTATCCCATACCGGTAGAACAGGTCTTTAAGGTTTAGGTCTACCGGCATTGCAAGTGTTGTCATCCCTTCCGACAAGCTGTCAAGACTTACCTTTACCGGATCGATCAGCCAAATCATTCTTCCCCCTTTCATCAGGTACTGATCCAGGATAAGTTTGTCATGCTCCAAAAATCCAAGCTGAGGATTGGCAATTATCAGAACCTTAACACTGTCCTGTAAAGCTGCAAGCCTGTCACAAGTCATTCTCGAAACTTTATACCAGGCTGACAGTGTATTCGAAAGGTCAGAAACCTGCATGGAATCTGCCTCCCCGTGACCCTCCAAAAAGCCTGCCTGCAAGGGATATTCCCGCGTAAGGGTTAGAATGGCGTTCATAAGCTCGAACTCGAGCCTTTCGACCGACCGGTTCAGATTTTCTTCTGCAGGAAGGGAAGGATCGTTTTTGAGCAGATTTATCACACATGTTTTCTCCTGGTATTTCAGAACCATAGAAGGAAACACAAGCTTTGTCGTTATACCCTGTTCCGTTTTGATCCTTAAATCGGTACAGGTAATTCCCTGTTCAATCAACCTGTTAAAATATTCATTGCGCTCAGAAGCCGGAACCTCCTTGTAAGGATCAACTCTCCGCACAAATATCGACTTCCCTCCATACTGCTGTATATCAAGGAGCTTCTCCTCAACAGCAGTCTTTAATCTGCGAAACCCCGGGGGAATGTCACCCTCAAGATAAATCTCTGCCAACAGTGGGTATTCAAGTTTCTCAAGTATCCTGATGGAAGCATCAGAAAGGGTATATCTCTTTTCTGCCGTAAAATCAATTCTGAAAAGGCGGAAAGAAGACAGTGAAAAAAGAACAACAAACAGCAAGGCATACTTAGGTGTAATTTTGAACCGCATCGAAAATCCGGTTCTTTTAGATTGGAGGGCAATCCCGGTAAGGGTCAGAAAAATCGCTGCAACAGTAAGAAAATAGAAGAGATCCCTGCTGTCAATTAATCCGCGGCTAACAGAATCGTAATGGGATGAAATACCCATAGAAATCAGGAAAGAGGAGCCCTTGGATGACAGGATCAGATCCGAAAGAAGTTCAAAGCCAGAGAAGAAGAAAAAAGAGACCAGCACGGCTACAATAAAGGCAACAATTTGATTTTCAGTTAATGAAGAAGCAAAAAGCCCTATTGAAAGAAAAATCAAGGACAGGAAAAACAGCCCGACATAACTGCCCAAAGTGGCTGCCACATCGATTACTCCCACCGGATGGCCCAATTCATAGACTGAAAAGAAATAAACCAGGGATAATAATAAGGTCAGGACAACCACAACCAATGCTGCTGATAACTTCGCCACAATAAGCCGGTCGATGGAAACAGGCCTTGTAAGCAGTAATTCCATGGTGCCGTTTCGCATTTCTTCCGAAAACAGACGCATGGTTATCGCAGGTATCAGAAAAAGGTAAAGCCAGGGAGCGAGATCAAAGAACGCAGTAAGTGAGGCGTAGCCACCCGAAAGAATGTTCATGTTTCCTTCGAAAAACCAAAGGAACAGTCCGGAGATCAATGCAAATACGATCAGGATCATATAGGCAATCAATGATCCGAAAAACTGAATCAGCTCTTTTTTTATCAGACTAACCATATCCGGAGGTTCATTATTTCAACATAGTGTGACATTTTCAATTCCTGAGCAGCATGACTATCTCTCCGGCAGCTCTGTCAGCGCATCCCGGCGGCCCAAGTTTTTCAAGCATTAGCTTATAATTATTCAGCATCTCTTCACGGTATACTTCATCCTCCAATAACTTTTTCAACTCACCAGCCACTGCTGCCGGTGTACAGTTTTCCTGAAAATATTCCTTCACAATTTCCTTATCCATCACCAGATTTACAAGCGAGAACCATGGAATTTTAAGAAAATATTTTTTCAGCAGGGAGGTAAATCTTCCCAGCTCCATGATGTAACATACCACCTGCGGAATATTTATCACTGCTGTTTCAAGCGTTGCAGTACCGGATGCGACGACTGCTGCGTGTGATTGCTGTAAAAGCTCATAGGTTTTCCCGAAAATTACAGGAATTTTCTTGCCCGGCATATTATCCAGGTACAATTCGGCAGGAAGCGACGGAGCACCTGCAATAACAAACTGGTAACCAGGAAATTGATCAGCCACCTTGAGCAGAACAGGGAGAATTAGCTTTATCTCCTGTTTGCGGCTGCCGGCGAGTAAGGCGACTATCGGATGGTCGTCAAGTCCGGATTCTTCCAGAAATTCCTGCCGCGTCTGCTTTATGCAAGGTCTTTTAGCGAGTTCATCAACTGTGGGATTACCGACGTAACGTACCTTGTAATCATATTTGTCGTAGAAATCCTTCTCGAAAGGGAAAATAGTGAACACTTCATCCACATAATTCTTCACCCACTTGACACGCCCCGGCTTCCAGGCCCAGATTTTGGGCGAAATGTAATAAAAGGTTCTGATATTGTGTTCCCTTGCAAATCTGGACATCCGCAGGTTAAAACCCGGGTAATCGACGAGTATCAGTACATCAGGATTGAATTCAATTAATTTTTTTTCTGCCAGTTTGAAATTTTTGCGGATCTGTTTAAGGTTAAGGAGAACCGTGAAAAAACCCATGAAAGCCATTTCCCGGTAGTGTTTCAACAGCGTTCCACCTTGTGCAGCCATCAAATCTCCGCCAAAAAAGCAAAATTCAGCATCGGGATCCTGCTTTTTGATACCTCCCATCAGATGAGACGCATGCAAATCGCCTGAAGCCTCCCCGGCAATTATAAAATATCTCATCTGACTGTCAAATGGTTATGGTTACACATCACAAGATAAATTTCAACGCGAAAATAAGGATCGCGAAACCAATGGTAGCAGCCATTACACCTCTGCCTGACCTGAACCTGCTGGAACGGACAAAAAACATGAATGGAACCAGGTTCGGAAAGACGGAAAGGCTCATAACATGAACAATCGTTCCGGTCTGAACCAGGCGATTCCAGTAATCGCCAAAGGTCAGATCATGAAACCGGAACATGAAATACAGCAGAAAAAATAGGACAGGCAGGGAGAGTCCGAGAAGGTAGCCAAGCCAGAATTTGTTCAAACCGGAGGGTTGTGTGTATGTTGCATTCATCGGGTCAGAATTTCCATTTTTGCATAAACTGGAAAGCATTATATGCTGTAAGGTCTGTCGTAACAGGAACTACTGAAACAAAGCCGTTTAAAACAGCGAAGGTGTCAGTATCCCGTGCTTCATTTTCGGCATCATTGAAATAGCCAGTCATCCAGTAGTAATCACGGCCATGCGGGTCGGTTCTCTTTTCGAACTCCTCCACCCATTTTCCGCGGGTCTGACGTGAGAAATTAATCCCTTTTACCTCGCCCTTCGGAATATTCACATTCAAGCAGATGCCATCCGGTAAACCAAATTCTGCGACCTTTTGAAAAATGCGGGCCACCACTTTCTTGGCTTTCGTAAAATCGGCATCCTGGGAGTAATCATCCAGCGAAAAACCTATAGAAGGAACACCATGAATTGAACCCTCAATGGCTGCCCCCATTGTACCTGAGTATAATACAGATATTGAGGTGTTTGCTCCGTGATTGATCCCTGAAATAACAAAATCAGGAAGTCGGTCCAGGACCTTGTTACAGGCTAGTTTGATGCAATCAACGGGGGTTCCTGTACAGGAATATATGGCAAGTCCCTCCTCTTCCTGGACTTTGGTGATTCTTATCGGACGTTCAACAGTAATGGCATGCGACATCCCTGAATGCGGACTGTCGGGTGCAACAACGACAATATTGCCAAAAAGGCGGATCACTTCGACCAATTCGATCAGCCCTTTGGCAAAAACCCCGTCATCATTGGAAATCAATATCAAAGGGCGTTCTTCCATAAATAGTTTATTTTGGTCAAAGATAATCGTTCAGATTGAATATAATATCAATTTCCTGAACAGTACAGGTTAAAGTACGGCAATTACAACAAATGGCATACCCAAAAATATATCAGGTCAATTCTTTTATAATAATCTTTTTATCTGTGATTTAACCAGACTTCAGATTTCATATCATCGAAAAAAGTCACAATTGGTCATCAAATAATACATGAAAATTAAGGTGTCATGGTTTTTAAGTCCTTTAAAATTTAGTCTAAAATGGTAACTTTGTGATCAGGATGGAAAAATTGGAAAAGAAGATAGTCCTGCTTGGCACAACATGGCCCTTCCGCCCGGGTGGAATAGCCACTTTTAACGAACGTCTTGCCCGTGCCCTGATCAGTCAGGGTCATGAGGTTATCATTTATACCTTTTCACTTCAATATCCCGGATTTCTATTCCCGGGTAAAGGACAATATTCGGATCAGCCTGCACCGGCTGATCTTGACATCAGGATCAAAGTCAATTCAGTCAATCCCTTTAATTGGATCCGTGTTGGCCGGGAACTGCGGAAATTGACCCCTGATGTGCTTGTCATTCGGTTCTGGATTCCATTAATGGCTCCCGCGCTTGGAACCATCGCCAGGATTGTCCGGAAGAACCGCCACACTAGGATCATATCGCTGACTGACAACATAATCCCTCACGAACGACGGTTCGGTGATTTAATCCTTACAAAATATTTTTTAAAGAGTATTGACGGATTCATCACACTATCTCACAAAGTACTGGATGATCTTAAAAAATTCAGGCCCCTGGCTCCTGCGCTGTATACACCCCACCCTCTTTATGACAATTTTGGCCATGCTATATCCCGGGAAGAAGCAATGAAGCGTCTTGGACTTGACCCGGATTACAAATACCTTCTTTTTTTTGGATTTATCAGGGAATACAAAGGCCTTGACTGGTTGCTGACTGCTTTTGCCGATTCCAGGCTCAGAAATTTCAGAATTAAGTTGCTGGTTGCAGGGGAATATTATACATCCAGTCAGAAATACGATAGTATCATCCGGGACAATCACCTTGAAGAGCATGTAGTTATGCACACACACTTTATTGCAGATGATATGGTGCCCTGTTATTTCAGTGCTGCAGACCTTGTTGTTCAACCTTATAAAAGTGCAACTCAGAGTGGGGTTACCCAAGTTGCCTACCATTTTGAAAAGCCCATCCTGGTAACAAATGTAGGGGGATTAGGAGAAATTGTTCCGGATAAAAAAGTCGGGTATACCGTATCTCCGGATTCGGAATCCATTGCTGTTGCGCTAATCGATTTTCTTCAAAATGACCGTGCAGAAGAATTCATCCATAACCTGAAGGCAGAAAAAAAACGCTTTTCCTGGGATAAAATGGTTCAAACATTTGATGAACTCGATGGTGCAATTCTAAAAAATAGGTTATTTTAGTTCAGAAAAGTCAGGGCATATTTTTCTGTACATTGCACCTGAAAATTAAGAATATCGAATTCTTGACCAATTTATGGATCTACAGACAGAATTAGAAAAAAGGGAAATCGATGATTTGTACGAAGAGCTGCTTAAATCTTTCACACGTCCTCTGACACCAGAGAACCTGCAATTGATTCAGAAAGCTTTTCAGTTCGCTTCATCAGCCCACATGGGTGTAAGGCGCCGATCCGGTGAGCCATATATCCTGCATCCTCTTTCTGTCGCAAAAATTGTGGTCAGCGAGATCGGACTGGGCACCAAATCTGCCGTAGCTGCTATTCTCCATGATGTCGTGGAAGACACAGAGTACACCGTTCAGGATATCGAAAAGATGTTTGGTCCCAAGATTGCCATGCTCGTCGACGGCCTGACCAAACTATCAGGCACCTACGACTCAAAGCAGGCAACAAATTTCCGAAAAATGCTGATGACTCTCTCCGATGATGTGAGGGTTATCCTTATCAAACTCGCTGACAGGCTGCACAACATGAGAACGCTTGAATCAATGCCTCTCAATAAGCAACTGAAAATTTCCTCGGAGACGCTGTATATTTTTTCACCCCTGGCGCACCGGCTTGGCCTGTACGCCATCAAATGTGAGTTGGAAGACCTGAGCCTGAAATTCAAGGACCCTGAAACATACAGGCAAATTGAACTCAACCTTCACAGCGAGCAGGAGCGGATCAATTACCTGGTTTATGACTTTTCCAAACCCATCCAGACAAAATTATACGAAGAGAATTTTGATTTCACCATCAGCGGAAGGACGAAATCGATCTATTCCATCTACCAGAAGATGCAAACCAAGAATATCTCCTTTGAAGAAGTGTATGACCTTCTGGCTGTTCGTATTGTATTTAAACCAAAAGATAATATTTCCGAGAAAAGGCAATGCTTTGACATCCTTTCACTGGTAACCGACATCTATACTCCCAAACCGGACCGTATCAGGGACTGGATAACCATACCCAAGGCAAATGGCTATGAGTCACTTCACACAACAGTGATGGGACCCAAGGGACAATGGGTGGAGATACAGATCCGCAGTGAACGGATGGATGAGATTGATGAACGTGGATTCGCAGCCCATTACAAATACAAGGGAGATAATTCTGCGGAAAGTGAACTGGACAAATGGCTCCATAAAATAAGGGAATTGCTCGCAAACCCTGAATCCGACGCCCTGGATTTTCTGGATGAATTTAAGCTCAATTTATTCAGCCGTGAGATAGTCGTATTTACCCCAAAAGGGGAAATGAAGATGTTACCAAAGGATGCCACCGTGCTTGATTGTGCATATGACATCCACTCTGCCTTGGGTAATCATTGCATCGGAGCTAAAGTAAACCATGCCCTTGTGCCGATGAGTCATGTACTGAAGAGCGGAGACCAGGTTGAAATTTTAACCTCGGAAAAGCAGACTCCAAAACCTGAATGGATCAACATCGCAGTAACTGCAAGGGCTAAAACGAAAATCAAGGACTCATTCAAGCACGAACAAAAAAGACATATTGAAGAGGGTCAGAAAAAATTGGCCTTGCAGTTTGAAAAGCTGAATGTAAAACCTACCTCAAACACATTAAAAAAACTAATCACCTATTACGGGTTTCATACCAAGGAGCAGATGTATGCGGGAATGGGTTTGGGACTTGTATCTTTGGATGATGTTGAAGAAGCCCTTAAGACCAAGTCAGAAAACCGGTTTGTGAAATTTTGGAACCTGACATTCTCCTCAGACAAGAAAGAGGAGAAAATAGACAAGAAAAAACCATTTTTGCTCACTGAAGATTCCAGTAAATCCAATTATAAACTGGCGCAGTGCTGCAATCCCATACCAGGTGACAACGTCGTTGGATTTGTCTCAGACGGTATAGAATCAGAAGGAGAACAAATTATCATTCACCGTAAAACCTGTCCGGAAGCAATAAAACTGATGTCCAGCAGGGGCGATGACATTATCCAGGCAACCTGGAACAGATTCAAGGTTCTTTCCTACCTCACTCACCTGTATCTCAGAGGTTTCGACCGTCAGGGAATGGCAAACCAGATTACCAATATCATTTCCAACGAATACGGAATAAATATGAGATCCATCAACATGGATGCGCATGACGGCATTTTCGAAGGACATCTTTACCTGTACATTCACAATGCAGACAACTTAAACACACTGATATCCAAGCTGCTCAAACTCAAAGGGATTGATACGGTCACCAGGATGGATAATTAAGGCCGGAATGGTAACTCTACCTGATACGGTGGTTTAACTAAACTATTTTGCCTGCGTGAACCAGGCTATCATTTTACGTCTTTCCGGACAGCTCAATTATTAAACCCCACTTCAGTCCGAATTTTTCCAGCTATTTCCTCTTCAGCCACTTTTTCGGTACCGGTACAATACAGATATTCATGGTCTTGTTGTCTGCAGACAACATGGCCGTTTGTATTACCAATCGGGTACCATCAGGGCTGAAGGTCGGATGCAGATGATCTGCAGCTGTCTTTTTATGGCCAGCTGTCAGCAGCATCATTTCGTTGTTCCTTCTGTCAATCAGGTAAACTTCACGGTCAAAACAGTCTCCTGCCACAAAACGGCCGTCCTGCGACCCTGTTACATGCCAGAAGCCACTGCCTTTGGGTATTTGCCCTGCGATATACATCTCATGAGTATTAATATTGACAATTCCCAGTCCGGAAGGTTTTTCACGGGTTGCACAATACCCCCATCCAACTTTCCCGGTATCAGCAATGGTTGCCCCGGGACCTGTAACACTTTCTCCGGAAAAATTGGGTATCCGGCGATCTCCCATCATGGCAAAGGCTACTTCACCAGGCGTAATCACCGCCTCATGTGTGATCCATTCGTAGGAAGCCTCCGGATACAGAGGCCTGAGTCCAGTCCCGTCAGCATTTACGATCCAGGTGCGCTGGGGAGCTTTGCCTCCTGTCTCCCAGCAAAATAAAATCTGCTTGGGCACCCAGGGATTGCCTTGAATGTGACCGATCTGAAATGGGACTGAAACAACATATTTTATTTCGCCGGTGCCAATATTCATCCCGGCAATGCCGGCAGGACCGGCGCCCATATTTCTCGAACCAAAATTCCCTTCAATCTTTGTACCATCGGGCAGGTGTTTCCTGGCGCCATTAGCACCGACCCTGAACCATGCCCATTCCTCACCGCCATCCAGCGACATATCCCCACCTGCTTCGAGTTCTTCAGGAGTTGTTCCGCATACCCGCTGATAAACGGATGCCGGCTGCAACTTTCCGGCTTTACTGTCAGCAAACAATTTACCTAAATCAACTTCCACACATTCCAGTGAATTCTTTTCAGGAGCTGCAGCAATTTTCCTCATAAAATAGAGCTTCATGGAATTCCTGGCTACGTTCAGCATGCCGGCATAGCCTCCTTCTGTAACCTGAACTATTTCACCGGAAGCCTCATTTACAGCCATTGCCTCGCCCTTAACGCGTTCTGACTTGAATATCAGCCACTTGCCGTCTGATGTCCACTGACTGTGTGTCTGGTAAATCTTGCCATCTCCAGCAGGTGTGCTGGTCAGAAAAGTGAGCCGGGCTCCAGTCAACTTATCAGTAACAATTTTCTTCTCTGAAGGAAAACGCTTTCCGATCTGTGCATTGACAGCAATTTGGATACTACAGGTCAAAAACAGTATGACAAAGAATGTTGCAGCAAATTTTTTTTTCATCGTTAAGAGTTTTATTTTTAGTTGTATGGTCGAATCTGCAGGGAATTATGTTTCTGCCTGTTAGTAAATTAAGGTCTTTCCTATTACTTGCAAAACAATTTTATTTTACAAATATTGTAAGGAAACAATGTCCAGAGTTACAACCCGGGGTTCAGTGCTGCCGATACCCAATATTTCAAAATGAAGTTGACGCGGCAGGTTGAGAACAATTGTCCAAATGCTCCGGCATTAAGATCATACTCAAAAATAACAATTATCACCTAATACCTGCATTAACTAACTGGAATTCCGGGCATTTTAATCAGGAGATCCGTAAACTCCATGCTTTTTGCACAATTCTATAAACCTGAGTACACGTTCCGGTGAAACATCATTCTGCAGGATATGCGCCGGGGCAATCATGTACCCTCCCCCTTTCCCCAGGATGGAGATCTTTTCAACAATATCCTTTTCCAACTCCTCATCAGAACCATTGGGCAACAGGTCCTGCTGGTCAATGGCTCCCCAGAATACAAACTTTTCACCAAAACGCTCTTTCATATCGGAAGGCAAATGTCCGGGCACACCAGGCTGAACAGGGTTGAACACTTCAAACCCAATCTCACGGATGTCGTCAAGAAGGTCGGCCACTGCTCCATCGCAATGAAGTATCGGAATAATTTCCGGATTGGCCTCCCTGAAACGGTCAATCATCCTTTTGTAGACAGGTTTCAACTGCTCACGAAAAGTCTCCGGAGGAATTAACAAACTCACCTGGGTACCGAAATCATCTCCGAACCAGATTGCGTCAACACCTTTTTCAATTAACCTGAGGCCAATCCGGGTCTGGTATTCGGCACATGCCTCGAACAATGGAACAACATATTCAGTCTCCATCATCATGTCGACCAGCAATTTTTCCATGCCAACAAGCTGGTGGGCCAATGAAAAGACAGTTACCTCAATGTCGCCAATCACGACGAAGTCATTCCTGAATTTTTGCACAGCAGCCTCAGCATCGCGGTAGCGCCCCGGGGCATCCGGATCAGGGAAGATATAGTTGCGAATATCTTCGGCAGTTTCAGCCTTTGAAAGAGGGTAATCAACAACTTCAACATAAATATCCCCCTGTCGCATACGCATCTTGTACTCATTGAGCCAGGTTCCGTCTGCCTCCCTGACAATTCGAAAATCATCAGAAACCGAAGCGCCCGTAATGATCACATCGCTTCCCATAGCGACCCTTAATTCGTTGGCGCTAATACGATAGGTAACATCTTCGTACACATTTTCAGTGTAACCGGCTTTAATCCCATAAAGTTCTCCGAAATGATCGGCCAACTGCCGGCACAGGTCGAACTGTAAAGGAACCCTGTCCGGTAATCCCGGAATCTTCCGGAAGGCCTTCAAAACCCTTTCCCTCGAATTCATGTCATTTTTGCATTAGATAATAACTCTTACAGCTGAATTTATAAAACCAAGCTTCCTAGTCCTGGTGAAATACCTCTTTTAGTGTGCTGGAAACCGGAGAATTATCAGGATTAGTTTCCATGATATCTGCCATATACTTCCACCATTTCTTAACTATAGCAGTATGTGGCAGCAATCCTGCTGAATTTTCAACCGTCAATTTCTGAAAAGCAAACAAAGTCAGGGATTCCTCGTCCAGAAAAATGGAATAATCGCAAACTCCGGCCAGCATCAATTCCTTTGTCAGCTCCGGCCAGATCTCATCATGCCGCTTTTTGTATTCTAGCTCAAATCCTGGTTTCAACTTCATTTTGAAAGCATTTCGTATCATAGTAGTTCCTGGTTTTGGGTTAATCTTTGTCTGCATGGCTTAAATCCGGGAAACCATTTTAAAAAACAGGGTGGTTAAACACGGTAAGCATTGTTTGTTCCTGCAAAAGCAAGATCTATCAAATTTAATCGTTTGTCGCCAATCGGCAAGAGAAACAGGTCCCGATATATAAGAAAAATTTAAGGCATCCGGGAACCTCAACGCAGTTCCGGATCTCGGCACAGTGCTTCAATTCCATGTTGCGAAAGGACTTTCTTCAGTAAGTTCATAAAAGGGAATATTCTAAAAAAAACGTCACGAATGATGAATTTGCCGGCCCGACAAGGATATCTGACAGCTGAATTTAGCAATACGCAGCATCGGGAAATATTAACTTTCCTTTGATTGTTGAATTTATTTTTCTTTGGATAAATTTGCATCGTAAGGCAAAATCAGGCTCCTGATGTATCAACCATTATACTGATCATTCCTGAAAATGAGAATTGCTGATTATTTGCATCCGGAATAAATGAAAGTTCAACCAGTAAAAAATGTAACACTATGTACAAAGTATCCTTGTTTTTAATGGCTCTCCTTCTGACTGCCACGCAAGCCGTCTTTTCACAGGCGACCCGCCCGGGCCCGCAACCTCCACCTGAAACCGGAGAAAAATTTAAAATAGGCATGGCAGGCTTTACTTTTGCCAAATTCGACCTGGAAAAAACACTGGAAACCATGCAAAAGGTTAACGTTCAATATCTTTGTATCAAGGATTTCCATTTACCATTATCGAGCAATGAGGAACAGATTGCTGCCTTTCATGCCAAGCTGAAGCAAAAAAATGTTACCGGGTACGCTGTTGGACCAATCTATATGAAGTCGGAGGCAGAAATAGACCGTGCATTTGAGTATGCCAAAAGAGTAGGTGTCAAACTTATCATCGGGGTTCCCAATTACGAACTTCTCCCCTATGTTGACAAAAAAGTAAAAGAATATGGCTACAATTTTGCCATCCACCTTCATGGTCCTGATATCAAAACTTATCCTGATGCCGAAGATGTCTGGAACCATGTAAAAGATCTGGATCCGCGCATAGGAATGTGCCTTGATATTGGTCACGATACCAGAAACGGTAAAGATCCGGTGGCCGACCTGAAGAAATACCAGGCTAGAGTCTTTGATATTCACATCAAAGATGTTACCGGATCAACCAAGCTTGGATATTCCCTGGAAATGGGCCGTGGCATCATTGATATCACGTCTTTTGTCAAAATGCTCAGAAAGGTGGGATATACAGGAGTATGCAGTCTTGAAAACGAAATAAACATGACTGATCCTTTCCTGTCAATAGCAGAGTCAATAGGTTATTTCAGGGGGGTAATCAGGGCCACAAAATAATGGGGTATCAGGATACCAAAAATCTATCTTTAAGATAAATGCTTATGGTTGTATTTTTGCTTTCAGGCGAGTAAACAACCAGATTTTTTGACTGAAAGTCCAATTTATTATTGTCTTTCAATCCCAACCCAAACTGTAAATGAACACTGTAGACCCGGAATAAAAAAAAATCAGAAAAAGAGCAGATTTTTTTTTATTCCATATTATTGATAAAAATAAAAATTATCTTTGGGGTCTATTTTAACTTAGTTTAAGTATGAATAGCATGCAAAAAAATAAAGAAACAGTAAAGAATATTTTCACGGAGTACCTTGAAAGAAATGGTCATCGCAAGACACCTGAGCGCTATGCTATTTTAGACGAAATATATTCACGTGACGGACATTTTGATATTGAGACTCTCTATATCTCAATGAAAAATAAGAATTACAGGGTCAGCAGGGCTACGTTGTACAATACCATCGAAATTCTGCTCGACTGCAAACTGGTTGTTAAACACCAGTTTGGAAAGAACATTGCGCAGTTTGAAAAAACACTGGCCACAACTCAGCACGACCATCTGATTGATATCCGCAGCGGAAAAGTCACTGAGTTTCATGACGAGCGTATCAGGCAAATCATTGAAGATGCCTGTGCCGCACATAATTTCAAGTTGTCACACCACTCCCTCTATCTTTACGGCGAATCGGAAGAGATCAATTAAGACCGGGAAAAAATATGTAAAAAGACCTCTTTTAAGAGGTTTTTTTATGCCTTTCTGTCAAAAATCGGTTAATTTTGTCAGGTTTGTCTAATCCGTCATTTTAAAAATATTCAGATGCAAGTTGATGTATTGTTGGGTCTTCAATGGGGAGACGAAGGTAAGGGAAAAGTTGTGGATGTATTGACTCCCAGGTATGATGTCATCACCCGTTTTCAGGGAGGACCCAATGCCGGTCATACTCTTGAATTCAATAACATAAAACATGTTCTCCACACCATTCCATCCGGAATATTCCGTGGGGACAAGATCAATATTATCGGTAACGGTGTTGTAATTGACCCTTCAATTTTCAAAAGAGAGATTCAGTCTCTTAAAAACCTGGGATTTGACCTTACAAAAAACCTTTACATCTCTAAAAAGGCCCACCTGATACTGCCTACGCACAGGCTGCTGGATGCTGCATCAGAAAGTGCGAAGGGTGATTCCAAAATAGGATCAACGCTCAAAGGAATAGGTCCTACCTACCGGGACAAAATAGGCCGGGATGGCCTTCGGATTGGCGATATACTCAAAGATTTCAACGCTAAATACAGGAACAGGGTCGACCAGCATATCGAAATGCTGACCAAGTTCTACAACTTTGATTACAAACAGGCCCTGGATGACTACGAAAAAGAGTGGTTTGAAGGCATTGAGGTAATCAAACAATTTCAATTAATTGACAGTGAGCATTTTATCAACAATCAATTACTCGCCGGAAAATCAATCATCGCAGAAGGTGCCCAGGGGACCATGCTTGACATAGATTTTGGCTCCTACCCCTTTGTGACATCCTCGAACACCATTGCTGCCGGTGCCTGTACCGGGCTTGGAATCGCACCGAATAAAATAGGAAAGGTGTACGGCATTTTCAAAGCATACTGTACAAGAGTAGGAAGCGGTCCTTTCCCAACTGAACTGTTGGACGAAACAGGTGAAACTCTTCGCAGGATAGGTAATGAATACGGTTCAACAACTGGAAGGCCACGTCGCTGCGGCTGGCTTGACCTTGTAGCCCTTAGATATGCCATCATGATCAATGGTGCAACTGACCTCATAATGATGAAGGCAGATGTTATGGATCAATTTGAAAAAATAAAAATCTGCACCTCCTATTCTATTGCAGGCGAATTGACCGAAGATTTTCCGAATGAAATTGACGAACAGGTTGTTCCGGTTTACCAGGAGCTTGAGGGTTGGAAAACTGACCTGACTGGAGTGGATCATGTTTCCAAATTCCCATCAGCCTTAAGTTATTACATTAAGTTTATCGAGGATTATCTCAAAGTACCGATTACCATAGTCTCCGTTGGCCCAAACCGGTCACAAACCATAGAAAGATAAAATGGTCGCACCGCCTGAATTTGTCAGTGGCTTGTATACAGATTTTTATGAGCTCTCAATGGCCCAGGGGTACTTTTATGCCGGTAAACATGGAGAAAAGGCAGTATTTGATTACTTCTTCCGCACAAATCCCTTCAACGGGGGGTTCCTTGTTTTTGCAGGGCTGGCCGACTTACTCGGGCAGCTGAAATCATTTACCTACGATGAGGAAGCTATCGATTATCTGAAAAAGCAGGGACTAAAATCTGAATTTCTGTCCTACCTGAAAAAATTCCGCTTCAAAGGAAAAATACTTGCAGCCAGGGAAGGCGAACTTGTTTTTCCGAATGAACCCATTGTGAGAATCGAGGCAGATATCATTGAAGCTCAACTTATAGAATCCCTCCTTCTGAACATCCTTAACTTTCAATCTCTTATAGCTACGAAAGCCTTCAGGATAAAGCTGGCTGCCAACGGTAAAACATTTTCAGATTTCGGTTTGCGCAGGTCTCACGGATTTGGCGGATTACAAGCCAGCAGGGCTGCTGTCATAGGGGGAGCCTCCTCAACATCCAATGTCCAGGCAGGTTTTCTATATGATATCCCTGTATCAGGAACAATGGCCCACAGCTGGGTACAAAGTTTTGAAAATGAACAGTCGGCATTTCGCACCTATGCAGGGATCAACCCTAAAAACACCATCCTGCTCGCCGACACTTACGATACCCTCCGGAGCGGAGTTCCAAATTCCATTGTGATAGCCAAAGAGATGGAACAGAGAGGTGAACGACTGGTTGCAATCAGGCTCGACAGCGGAGACTTTGCCTATTTGAGCAAAAAAACAAGAAAAATGCTCGACAAAGAAGGGTTGAACTATGTTAAAATTATAGTTTCCAATCAGCTGAATGAATATGTAATCAAAAGTCTTGAAGACCAGGGTGCTCCCATTGATGGTTTTGGAGTAGGGACAGAACTGGTAACAGGCAAACCTGATGCATCTCTTGATGGCATTTACAAACTATGTGAATGTGCCGGCAAGCCGAGTATGAAAATCTCGGAAAATATTGAAAAAAATACCTTGCCTGGCAAAAAAATGACATGGCGCTTCTTCGACGAAGAGGGTAATATCTACCGGGATGGCATTCTCCTGGATGATGAGATACCCGGAAAGTGCGAATGGTTGTATCATCCTGTTCAACCTGATAAAAAAACCCGCGTATGTCAGTTAAACAGGGAACAGCTCCTCATTCCGGTGTACGACAACGGAGAAATCCTCCACAATATGCCCTCGGCGGCAGAATGTTACCAATATCTCTCCAGGCGAGCCGGACAACTTCCGGAAGAGCATAAAAGATTCATAATGCCGCATATCTTTAAAGTTGGAATTTCTGAAAAGCTGATGAAACTGCGGAATGAGTTGTCTGAGGGCTACAGGAGGAGATATGAGTGATGAGTTCAGGAATGAAGTGACACGGGTGAAAAGGCGGATGGCCCGGTATTACTGCCAGACGAAAGTACCAACAGAACCCTTATCAAGCTGTATTTTTACAATTTTCCCTTTAAATTTTAAGTTGAATTTTTTTTGATTTCCACTATCATTCAGGACAATTAATACTTTTTGTTGATTTGGAGTTACAAAAGCCACATTGGGCAATCCATCCGGCAAATTTGAATGAATACGGAAAGATCCGGGCCTGACAAATTTGGCCGCATGGGCAAGGATATAATAGGCAGGATTTCGGACAAAACTATTCCCGCTGACCGTCACTGTACCGAGGCACTGGTCACAGCCACCTACCGTATGGGGGTCGTTTCCAGAGTCAGCTGCCAGGTTCCATTCCAGCACATTTCGTGACCAGTTACGGGTAGCTCCGATAATAAGTGTTCGAATATGCCAGGCCAGATCCTCGGGAAGATGGCCTGGTGAACCAATCCACTGTTCAGTGAAATAAAGATTTTTGAGCGGGAAGGCATTATGCACGGTTGAAAGGGCATCAATTGTTCCGCTATAAAGGTGAAAGGCTGAACCATCAACATATTTGGCTACCTCCGGATCATTAAGCAGAGTCATGGGATAATCCGGCCTGTCTGCATTGTGATCATACACGATAATTTTTGTGCTTAGAGAAGCCTTTTTAAAAGCAGGTCCAAGACTTCTTTTTATGAAATCTGCCTGCTCATTTGCCAACATCAGCATACTCGGCTGATTACCAGGATGTAATGGCTCATTCTGTATCGTTATTGCATCGATGTTGATGCCTTCTGCTTTCATCGCCTGGATGTACTTCACAAAATAAAGTGCATAAGCGTCATAATACTCCGGCTTGAGACTTCCACCTTTTGAATTCTGATTCGTTTTCATCCAAACCGGAGGTGACCAGGGTGATCCTAAAATTTTTATGGTCGGATTTATATTCAGGATTTCCTTCAGGACAGGAATCATATCTTTTTTCTCCATTTCAATAGTAAACCGGGCCATATCAGGATCGGTTTGTCCGGCAGGAAGATCATTGTACGAAAAAACCCTGTCGCTTAAATCGGAGGCACCAATACTAATGCGAAGGTAGCTGATGCCGATATTTGCCCCATCGGTTGCAAAAAGCTCCGTTAACAGGGCTTTGCGGGATGAAGACTCCATGCCGTTCAATAAAATTGCACTACCCCCAGTCAGGCAGTTTCCAAAACCGTCGATCTCCTGAAAAACCTGGGCAGTATCCACCTCAATTATTGCTTCAGCATTGGTTGAACTTTCAAATATCAGGCTGCTTATTTGCTGTTTGAAAAGAATACCTGCCTGCGGGGAGGTAATCCAGGCACTAACATCTGTCCTGGCCGAGCCTTCCGGTTTATCCGGGTAGACTGCAGGACCATTTTTCCCTGAACAGTTATTACAGGAAACGAACAGGTATAAAACAGAAGCAAGCAACAGTATACTTTTCATAGAGAATCCAAAGGATTATTTCGATAATGCCCAACTTAGATTTAAACTGAAAAACCTACATTTTCTGATACACCTTCACGTAATCAACAACCATTTTTCTCGGAAAGATTGTGTCATCAATACCCTGTGAACCTCCCCAGTTGCCACCAACAGCCACATTCAGCAGCAAATGGAATCTCTTGTTAAAAGGCCAGGACTTATAGCCTGTACCGTCGTTTTTAAAGGTAAAAATGAGCTGGTCGTCCACGAAAATACGATATTCTGTCAGTTCCCACTCAAGTTTATAGACATGATATTGCGTATAGCAATCATCTACTTTCAATTTGCCGCTTTTCTGGGTTCCCAGAACATGATTATAGGAAAAAGTATGTGCAGTACCAACAATCCAGAAAGGATCATAACCAACATTTTCCATAATATCAATCTCGCCGCTGGAAGGCCAGTTACCATATTCCCAATCGGTGGGAAGCATCCATATTGCAGGCCACATTCCCCTTCCATCGGGAAGAATTGCCCGGACTTCAACTTTACCATATAACCAATCCCCTTTGGATTTGGTAATCAAACGGGCCGAAGTATATTTTTTGCCCCCCATTTCCTCTTTCAACGCCGTTACATACAAATTGCCACTCTTAACTTCAGCATTGGCAAGACGGCTATTGGTGTAGTACTGTGCTTCATTATTCCCCCATCCGGAAGCATTTCCATCAGTGTCGTAACTCCACTTTGAAACGTCAGGCAGGCCATCTTTGTCAAATTCATCACTCCATACCAGCTGATAGGTTTTGTTTGGCGGATCAACAGGAGGAGCTGCATTTTTCTCTTTTGTGCAATTCTGAAAAAGCATTGCATAAAAAACTATAAGACTGTAAAACATGAATTTCATTTGTTAATAATTATTATTAGAAGTGTCATGCAAAATGCATCGATTCATTTTATCATTCTTCAGTATGATGATGAAACAGGTGCATTTTATCCTGGAGTAATTTACTGAATCGCAAATTCACCATGTAATCCGTGATCTGAATCAGGTCCGATCCAAACATCAAATTCGCCCGGCTCTGTAATATACCCAATTCCATTATAAAATTCAAGGTCTTTGGCGGATAAATTGAATTCAACACTGGCTTTTTCTCCCTTTCGGATATGAACCCTGCTAAATCCCTTTAGTTCCTTTATCGGGCGTGTGATCGATCCCACTCTGTCACGAACATATAGCTGTACAATCTCATCAGCATCGGTATCTCCGGTATTGGTAACATTTGCAGATACTTTAACTGTCCCGCTAAGTGACATAGACAATGAAGAAACCGTCATCTTACTGTATTCAAAAGTTGTATAGCTTAATCCATAACCAAACGGCAGTAACGGGGTAAAACCGTAATCCAGGTGGAATGACCTGTATCCCAAAGAGCTCTGAGGGTTAAATTTCGGAATACTGTCCATTGGGGTAAATGTTTTTTCTGATGCAGGCCTGCCGGTGTTGTTCCTGTAGTAGTAGAACGGAATCTGCCCGGACCCTTTTACAAAAGTTACAGGGAGTTTTCCTGAGGGTGACTCCACTCCAAAAAGGATGTCTGTAATAGCAGGACCGCTCATTGTACCACCGTGCCATGCGTACAAAAGTGCGCTTGAATCTGAAAGGGCATTACCAATCGCCAATGGCCGGCCTGCCATTACGATTACGATGACAGGCTTTCCCGTTTTAGCAAGCGCAGCCAAAAGTTCATCCTGTACTCCTGGCAAATTAATCTCGCCGCGCGACTGACCTTCTCCGGAAAGGATCCATTCTTCTCCGGCAAAAAACAGTACGGCATCCGCAGCATTCGCAGCAGATATGCATTTCTGAAATTCTGATTTGTTTTTATCCCTGCTGTATGACATTCCAGGAACATAGTTCACTCTTTTCACGCCAAGTACTTCTTTCAAAGACTGTAATGGCGTCACAGAATTTTCAGCCTTACCATCAAAAACCCAGGTACCAAGCTGATCTCGTTGCGAATTGGCCAAAGGCCCTATCACAGCAATAGAACCAATTTTCTGAGAGAGAGGTAAACATTTTTGATTGTTTTTTAACAGGACAATGCTCTGACAGGCCACCTTCCTGGCATGCAAAAGAAACTCAGGGCTAAGTATCTCTTTGGCCAATTCAGGATTAACATATGGATTTTCAAAAAGTCCAAGATCAGATTTAACTTTCAATATGTCCATAACAGCATCATCGATCATAGTCTGAGTAATTTTACCCTCACTTAAAAGCTGTTTGGAATTGGATGAAAACGAAGAACTCGACATTTCCATTTCAACGCCGGCAGAAATTGCCTTTTGAGCCGCCTCTTTTTCATTGGCACAAAACCCGTGATTGATCATTTCAGTTACAGAGGACCAGTCACTTACAACCATCCCTTTGTACTTCCATTCATCACGCAATATTTTTCTGACGGTAAAAGCATTTCCTGATGCTGGCACGCCATTTAAATCATTGAAGGCTGTCATAAATGTAAGGGCCCCGGCATCAGCTGCTGCTTTGAAAGGTTTAAGGACAACATTTCTTAACAGCGTCTCGGGAATATACGTGGTATTATAATCACGGCCGCCTTCAGCAAAACCATATCCGGCAAAATGCTTTGCACATGCGGCCACAGATGTAGGATCCTTCAGATCATCACCCTGGATACCCTCCACCATTGCTTTGGCTAAAACAGATGCCAGGTAAGGATCTTCACCACATCCTTCTGCTATCCTCCCCCACCTGGGATCCCAGGAAATATCGATCATAGGTGCAAAAGTCCATCGGATCCCCTGCGAGGATGCTTCAATAGAAGATATACGAAATGCTTTTTTAATCATTTCAGGGTTCCATGATGCAGCCATCCCTAAAGGAATAGGGAAAATGGTCCTGTATCCATGAATGACATCTCTTCCAATCAGTAAAGGAATTCCAAGGCGACTCTCTTCGATAGCGATTTTTTGAATTTCATTGACTCTTTCAGCACCGGAAAAATTCAAAAATGAGCCATATCTTCCATCTCTTACTGCTTTTTTCATTTGTTCTTCACCTCCTGCAAATGCAGGATCAACCTGGGTCATCTGACCTAATTTTTCATCAAGAGTCATTTTAGAAATAAGCTCTCTCAGCTTAACTTCTGAACTCTCTGACCGTGTAGCTTTAGGCCGGCAGGAAAAGGCAAGAAAAATAACTGTCAAAACCCAGAAGGAAATAACAAAATTTTTAAAAGAGATCATCTCTTTATTTATTTTAAAAGTTATTTTTATAAGAAACCCTGCCTGCCACTCATTAGGGCAAGCAAGGTTTCCTGTAAATCAGCTACTACAGTTTTCCTGATTTAAGTCCTTCAACATGAGGACCTGAAAGATCATCAAAATAGAACTGATGGGTTCCAGCTCCGTCACCAGGATTGCACATTATCCTGACAACATTGTAGAAGTCGTGGTTAAAACGGGGATCAGCCACAATATTCGGGGCGAATATATCACCTGTCCAGTCCCAGCCAGCGCCAACTCCGGCAAAGTCAAAGGTTGCCACTTCCCATGTATTATCCTTTTGAATGGTATAAATCAAATCGTAGGTACCAGTTTGCCAGGCATTACCGCCTTTATCCGTATTTTCCAGTTTCAACAGGATTTTCTGACCAGCTTTGCCATTCACCATTACTTTAAAGATATGCTGCAGACGCAAATCAAAACGATAGCCCGATTTTAGCAGCATATTGGCATTTGCATACTGATTATTGGTTTTTGAATAAGATGCAACTTTAGTTGATTTATTCGGATATACTTTGGCAGGGTTGTCGACAACCGTTACATTGCAATCCTGACCCAAAACCGGTGCCATGGAGACTTCACTGAAGTCGTTGTAAACCACCATAAGATCAAGCAGGAAAGGAACATAGGTTGGATGATTATCTGCCACAGTGACACTTTTAGCTGAAGGAAGTGTCTCATTGGATGTTGTAACAGTAACATTGAGGTTATAGGTACCCTTGCGCATAAAAGTATTTGTGACAATAGACCTGTAATCACTTGACTCCTTGGTTGTTCCATCACCAAAATCAACATTCAGTTTGGTAATTGTCAAGCCGGCAGGTATCACAACATTCGTAAGTTTTACAGCATATTCATTCAGATTTGAAGTTTTTGCCACATCTACAGTGAAGGTGACTTTTGGTTTCACGTATCCCTGGGGAATAAGCTGATAATGCCATGCATTATTGTCACCGCCTTCAGCAACTAATTCGAGTACATTTTCTTCAATTTTTAATATTTGATACCTTCCATTCTTAGCGCCTGTATCAAAACACGGGAACATTGGTTTCGTTCCTGACAACGACAAATAATCTTTACCTCCTACGGTTTCGATAAACCATTTTCCGGGAGCGGGAGTGAAGTCAACAACATAATCCACATCATTCACAACCGGATTGCTGTAGGCCGCATCACCCTTGCGGAAATCCTTCACATAACTCTTGCCATGATTGGTTAAAGTTGCAGCAAAACCATTGATCTTGAAGTTGATAATATCGTCGTACATCACTTTCACGCCTTGTTTTACAAGCGGATTGGACGACCACCATTCTAATCCGGCTGATCCGGCAGGTCCAACACCCAGGTGACCCTGGGCTAAACTGTCGAGTACCCATGATTTTCCGCTCGCAGCGTTGGTACCGCCACTAAGAAAAATAAATTTTGGATCTGTGAAAATAGTGTAGTCTGTCTTTGTCTGCGTAATCTGCTTCGTTTTGGTTGCGGTTCCGCCTTTGGTAGCCAATGTCAGTGCAACAGTGTATACACCAGGAAGAGGATAATATCCAACTGCCTTTGAATCTGTAGATTTGGTTCCGTTTCCAAGGTCGAATGAAGGAATACCCACCACCGGAGAGGTATTTTCCACTGCGAATTTAAAATCCGAACCACTTTGAGGGGAAATGGTAAAATCAACCTGACTCTCAGTCGGTGCAGCACCAACATCCGGTTTGGAATCCATCTGTGGTTCACAGCCGGTAAGCAGGCCCATAAGAGCCAGGATACCGAACATTGAAAAGATTGTTTTGTTGTATTTCATATCAATTTTCATATTGATTGTAAAGTATAATATTATTGGTAGGCCGGTACAAACTGTTTCAGCACTCCCTTGTTACAATTTCTGATTTCAACTGCAGGGATAGGGAACATACCCCAGGAGGTAGATTTAAATGCACGTTTGGTGAAATCGGAAGGGTTCGGGAGGCCGGAAGGAACTACAAAACTTGCATTGATCTTAGATTCGGCATAGGCTTGTCCCCTGCGGAGCAAGTCCCACTTGCGCAAACCTTCTCCACCAAATTCAACCCGTCTCTCATGGAAAATTGCGTCCAGTGTCAGTGAAGTCAAAGCAGCTGAAGCACCCATTGACCTGGTCCGTACCTGGTTCAAATAACCCAAAGCCTTTGTTGGATTGTCAGTAAGGAAAAGTTCAGTTGCCATCAGCAGTACATCAGCGTAACGGATATCAATGTGATTTCTTGGGAAGTTATGGGCCGGCTCACCACTGGTACCCATAAATGCCTGAAGCGCCATGTACTTCTTGTTGAACAAACCGGTGTTCATATATGCTTTGGTATAAGAGGTTAACTTCTTGTCAGCATTGTAGAGCGTAACGTCTTTGCGGGGGTCACCTGCTTCAAATTCATTGGACAAACTCCAGGTCGGTACTGAAAGGGACCAGCCGGGGAAAATTGATCCGCCGTCGCCGACAGGGTTCCGCACGCTTTGCCAAACGCTGGAGAAGTTTCCGTTGATGTTCCATCCGCCCCAATCGCCTGATTTGGCTTTTTCTGAATACTGGATTTCAAGGATTGATTCTTTGCTGTTCTGTTTTGTCCAGTCCCAAAGATCAGCGTAACTACTTACCAATGAATACTTACCGCTCGTAATAATCGATTCGAGTGAAGTCTGAACATACTGTTTGTTGATCAGTGTTTTACCATCACCCCAGCTTTCAGCCGTCAAACCCAGGCCTGAAATTGCGCTCATACCTGAATGATACAAGTAAATACGTGCCATCAGCGCTTTGCAGGCACTTTTGGAAATGCGCCCCTTCTCTGTGGAGGATAAGTCTGCAGGAAGTACATCAACTGCTTTCAACAGGTCGGCTGCAATTTGCGTAAATACTTCTTTTGGTGTATTCTGAGGAAGATTCTTATAATCCTCAACATTGGGTAATACATCTGTTATGATTGGCACCCAGCCATAATGGCGTACCAGATCCCAATAAAAATATGCTCTCAGGAAGTGAGCCTCAGCTTCATAGCGGGCTTTTAATCCGTCGGTTACCCAAGGCACTTCATTTTGCTTCTCCAGGTAAAGATTGGCTCTGTATATACCCCCGTACAAACGATTCCAGAAATCCCTGGCTGCGCCGTTTTCGTCGGTCATGGCAAATTGCTCAATTTCCTGGAACTGGCTCATGTCAGTGACGTCAGATCCACCGCAGAATGAGTCGTCTGAATAAATATCAGACATGGTAGGTGCAAATGCCCAGTTCTGAACAGCGTAGGCATCATAAACGCTTGTCAGTGCCAGTAAGGCCTGTGATTCGTTTTTATAATAGTTGGCTTCGACCTGACCTGTTTTAGGTTCCAGTTCCAAAAAGCTTTTAGAGCAGGAGGTAACTCCAAGCGTGAAAGCCAACAATGAAGTGAAGTAAAATAGTCTGTTTTTCATTTGAATAATTTTTATCAATTGGCTTTATTAAAATGTAACGTTTACACCAAATAAAATGGTACGTGCTTGTGGATAAATCCCATGATCTATGCCATTAGAAAATACACCACCGCCAATTTCAGGGTCAAAACCCTGGTAATCAGTAAAGGTCAAGAGATTTTCAGCTGAGACATAAAGTCTCATTTTGCTCATCTTAACATAATCTGTCACATTCTTTGGCAAAGTATAACCCAAAGTAATATTGCGCAACCTGATATAACTACCGTCGTGTATAAAGAAATCACTTACGGTCTTCATGTTCTTATTGTCATCAACAAATGTTACGCGCGGAAAATAATTTGAAGTTCCGGGTCCTGTCCAACGGTCAAGCCAGTCTGCACGGTAGTTTGTACCATTCATGTCGTAACGCCTGGTAGCATCATATACATCCTGTCCTAATGCTGCATACCAGAACATATTGAAATCAAAACGGTTGTATTCCAGATTAATGGTCAAACCTCCGGTGAATTTCGGATAGGGATTACCAATTTGTGTGCGGTCGCCGTCAGTAATCTGACCGTCCTTATTGAGGTCTACAAATTTAATATCACCAGGTTTTGCCGAAGGCTGAATCATTTTCTTGGCTCCTGTGGTTGGATTTGTGTAGAGATAATTAGTGATCTCCTCCTTGGTCTGGAAAATTCCGTCGGTTTTGACACCATAGAAGACACCCATCGGGGTACCTACTTCTGCGTACAAAACACCACCCTGACCAAAACCTCCGTCGCCTCCCTGGAGACGTTTTTCAGCATTCTGAATATCAAGCACCTCATTTTTATTGATCGCTCCATTAATCATGGCATCAAAATACAGTTTACCAAACTGTTTCTTGTAGCTTACTTCATATTCAAATCCTGAGTTCCTAACAGAACCCCCGTTAATTGTAGGAGCTGAGTTACCTACCATCATCGGAATTGGCGCTGTGACAAGCCAGTCCTTGGTAGTCTTAATATAATAATCGACTGAAATTTTCAGACTGTTTTTCAAGGTTGTAAAGTCAAAACCAACGTTTGTCTGTTCTGATGTTTCCCATTTCAGGGAAGGATTGGCAATTTTAGTTGGAGATGAACCGTTGTACTGGGTTTTCAGATCTCCGTAATAGTAAATGGCTCCTGTTCCGATGATTGAAGTATACCCAAAATCACCAATATTTTCGCTACCGTTTTGTCCCCAGCTGGCTCTCAGTTTCAACTGATCAATCCAATTGGAGGCACTACTCATGAAATTTTCTTTAGAAATAATCCAGCCTCCTGACACCGAAGGAAATACACCGTATTTGTTTTCTGATCCGAAACGTGAAGATCCATCACGGCGGACAATTCCGGTAAACATGTACTTATCTAAGAGGTCATAGTTGAGTCGTCCAAAAATCGAAGCAACTGTATGCTCAGAATATCCGCCACTTGTATTGGCACTTAAAGGATCCTTGGCGTTGTCGATGTAAGAGTGTTCAAAATCATCAAAAATATTGTCAGCTTTCTCGCCCCAAAGACTTTCCCAGGTATTTTTCAAGGCTGTTGTTCCGGCCATGACAGTAAAGTGATGGGCATCAATGGTCCGGTCGTATGTCAGAACATTTTCAAAGTTCCATGTTGCATAAACATTGTAACTTTTCGCAGATTTGTCAATAGTTGTAAAATGCATTGCATCCAGATGATACAATGGGGAATAGTTGTCATTTTGCACAATTGCATACTCTCCGCCAAAAGAAGAGCGGAATTTCATCCCTTTTAAATCGGCTGATAATTTTTCAAAATCAAGCTCTGCAAAAATGTTGCCAACCAATTTATTGGTTTTTGTCCGTGAATTGTTGTAGCTGAGTAAGGCAACAGGGTTGGTAATTTCCTGGAGACCTAAACCGTAACTTTCAGGAGTAGCCCATGATCCGTCAGAGAACTTCACAGGAATGATGGGTGGCATGTTGGTTGCCTGGGCTAATGGCCCATTGAAATGGCTGTTTGTTTCAATGCCCTTGCTGGTAATACTAGCGAGGTTAATGTTGCCGCCAACTTTTAAAAACCCAAAATTGGCTGCAGTATTCAAACGGTAACCAAATTTCTCAAAACTGGATTTGCCAGGTGCAACAATACCTTCCTGGCTGAAATAGTTCAACGAAGATGAATACTCAAGTTTATCGCCACCACCATTAAAGGAAACAGAATGACTTTGTTTAGGAGCATTGTAATTGAAGACCTCATCCTGCCAGTCGGTATTGGATTCAAATCCGGCTATGTCACTGGAGGAGAATTTTGGCGGAAGGCCTCCGTTCATCGCAGCTTCGTTGGTAAGCATGATATACTCCTTGTTATCAAGCAATGACAATTTCTTCCATGGATTCTGAACTCCATAATATCCGTCATAAGTTAGGGACAGCTTCGTATTTTTCTTTCCGGATTTGGTGGTGATCAGTACAACACCATTGGCACCACGTGCACCGTAAATGGCGCAGGATGCAGCATCTTTCAACACCTCAACGGAAGCGACGTCATTAGAATTAAGGAAATCCGTTCCGGCTCCGCTCATTGGCAAACCATCAATGATATACAACGGTTCGGCATCACCATTTGTTCCGGTACCGCGGACGCGTATAGAAACCTGGTCACCCGGCTGACCGGAATTATTGGTGATAATCACACCGGCAGATTTTCCCTGCAAGGCTGATGTCACCCGCATATCTGAGGTTTTTTTCAGTTCATCACCGGATACTTTGGAGATAGCACCCGTAACAAGGCTTTTCTTCTGTGTACCGTATCCAACTACAACCACCTCATCAATGTCCCTGGTATCAGATTTGAGGACTACGTCCAGTTGTTTTCGGTTATTAACCGGAATTTCCTGCGGAGTCATTCCCACAAAAGAAAAAACGAGAATTCCATTTGCAGGAACATTCAGTGAATAGTTACCATCCAAATCGGTCGTTATTCCGGTAGTTGTTCCCTTCACAACCACACTTACTCCCGGAATAGGCTGTCCATCATCCGCTGATGTTACAACCCCTTTTACTTGAACTCCCTGAGCATAAAGCCCGACAGAGGTCAATAAAAACAAAAGAGCAAAAATCGTTTGTTTCATAAAATTTAATAAATGTTAGAAATTGATTAACCTGACTTAGCCGGAGATTGCTCACCGGTATTGATAATGGGTGCAATTTTAACACTTATAAATATCAGCAAACAATTTTTTACTACATCAATAATACAACATTAACAAATTAGTACTACATCAATAATACATCAATAAAAATGATATAAAATTGATATACAGGTTATTTATAATAAAAATTGAGAATTTTAATTACATCAAAAAAACCAATGTTAAGAAATTGTATTTCATCATCACTAAAAATTGATGATAAAACTTGTCATATTGGTATCCCGCTCGATATCGAGCTTTTTTCGCACCCGATACCTGCATATTTCAACGCCACGGACGGATATGTTCATCAGCGGGGCAATCTCCTTGGAGGAAATATTCAGGCGGAGATATGCGCACAACCTAAGTTCCTTAGGTGTAAGGTTGGGATATGCAGCTTTCAGCCGGTTCAGAAAATCTTCATGAACCTCATCAAATGCCGACTCGAAGACTTCCCATTGCTTGTTGTGATCGATATCCTTGTCAATTTTAATGATAAGGCTGGAAATCTTGTCGTTCAGTGAATCGAAGCCTGGCCTCTTAAGTTTTTGCAACTCTTCCTTGATATTGACAAGAAATTTATTTTTCATGATCAGATCCATCGTTTGATTGGCAAGTTCCTTGTCACGATGTATCATCTCTACCTTTAGCTTCTCATTCTTCAGATTGATAATCTTCTTTTCATCAATCAGCGCATTGCGCAGGTATTCCTGCTCCTTCTGGCGGAAGGCCTGCAGATTTCTTAGCCTGTCCTTCCTTTTCGAAGCCTCAGTCCTGAGATAAATCAGCCTGGCAATGCCCAGACCAGCTAAAAGTAATAGAAAGGTATAAGTCAGGTATGCCAGTGAAGTCCTATACCAGGGAGGAAGCACTACGAACTCGACCTGGTCTGTCAGGCTTTCATCATTGAGCTGGTTCCGCGCCTTGACCATGAAAACATAAGCACCTCCCGGTAAATTAGTATAATCATTTGAATAGGAGGTGCTCCATTCAGACCAGGTCTCTGAGAATCCAGTGAGCTTGTGGCTGTATTCAATGTTACCCTGGTTGTCATAGTTAGGAGAGGAATAGATAAACCTGAAGGCATTGCCTTTATAGGGAAATGCGAATGGCTTTCTTTTTTCATTGTTGCGGTGCGAGTAATTTTTCCCGTAATAAAATGTACTATCAGGCCCCAGGGCAATAGCTTTCGAGATGTAAGTAGAAAATTCAGGATTGAAAGGGGTCTCAGTTGCCGGACTGTAATGAGCGAATCCGTCCTCAATACCAATCAGGTAGTTCTGGTCATTGTAGTCATAAATCGATTCAAAACCGCTGATAAATTTCCCTGATAAAATGGCAAATGGCGATGAAATGTGCTGGTAACGGCGGTCTTCCCTCATAAATACACCTGCCCTGTTCATAGAATTCAGCCAGGCCACGTACCAGATGTTTCCCTTTTTATCCTCCTTCAGGTAAGAAATATCACTGACCGGGTTGAGCAAAGTGTTGAAAAACGGGTCTTTTTCAAAATTATCTCCCTGCACATTGTACTGGTAAATACCTTGTTTCGAAGTAAATATGATCTTATTTTTTATTTTGTAAACATTCAGGTTGTAATTTGTTGGAAGGCCATCCTTTACGCTGTAAAACCTGGATGAAATAACCGAATCCAGTTCATAGTTGAGTGAAATTTTATATATCCCCTTAAATCCATGGCTCATCCATAAATCACCGTTTTCATCTTCTTCGAAAATTCGGAATGACTCTGAGAATCCTTTTATGTGTTTAAAAAAACTCCAGTGCCCCCCCTCTTTTTTGAACAATGACAGTCCGTTGTAGGTTCCGCCCAGTAAAAAGCCAGGATGTTTTTTGGGCTGAAGGTATTTCCACCCTCCCGGTGTATGGTCCAGGAAGGTAGCTTTATCCCCTTCGATGAGGAATGTCCCGTTGTTGTGCCCGCAAAGTAATTCATTGTCAATGTCCTCCAGTGACCAGACCTGTCCAATAGTGCCTTCGACCATCCTGAAATTTCCAATCTGCCCGTATCCTTTCCAATCTGAAACGAACAAGCCCTGGTTGGTACCCAGGTACAGTTTCCCATACCTGTAGAGAGCAACATAACCTGCACCAATGCCATCGACATTCTGTAAAAAGGTAATCTGGGAATTTATATTGACATAATCAATACCATTATCCAGTGCAAGCCACATATTGTCCGAGCGGTCAGTAAAAACATTCAATATGGTATTGTTCTGAAGGCCATTTTTTTTGAAGAAATGCTGCACGATATTTCCCTCCTTGTCAGTGATGATCACACCATTCTGAATTGTCCCGATGACATAATAGCGGTCCCTGATGGTTGTCGCACAAAATATCTGGTTCGTCTTCAAAAAATCGTTGACAGGGACACCCCACTGCTCCAATTTCTTGCCATCATAAATAAACATTCCTTCATTTAAAGTACCTATCAGTAACTTGTCGGTACCAAAATAGGGTAAAATGGACCAGATTTGCTTATTCTTTAACCTTTCACATCCATCCAAAAGACTCAGCTTTCTCCCGTCATATTCGAACAGACCGGCCTCCAGATCATTAAAAAAGACCCTGTCGTTGGCCTTAAAGGCATGGTGAAATCTGCCTGGAGCTTCTAAAATATTTACAATAGTATCATTTGAGCAGATGAAGGCGCAATTGTATGACTGAAAAATAATTTTGTTCTCAAAAGAAAATACACTCCAGATATCATCGAAATTCTGGTATTCCGGGGGGATATATTTTTTCAGTGATTTAAAAACCATTTTCCCGTTGGGCATGCTGACCATCTTGCCCAGTTCATTGTAGGCTCCAACATAAATATCCCCTGATTTGTCAACAAACAATGAACGAACGATGGATGAATTGGGCATCTTATGGAGTATCCACTGGTTTCCATCGTACATCAGGAGACCCTCATTGTTGGCAAAATATATAAAACCCCGTTTATCCTGTCCAACAGCCCAGTTCTGGGTGCCGGCCCTGTACTCCCGCTTCGGAAAATTCCTGATATACGGAGTTCCGATTTTTTTCAACTCTGCAAAAGCTATTGCCGGAAGGATTATACCCAGAAAAAGAAGGATTAGTAATCGTTTCACTATTAAACTCGTAAATGACAGTATTAAAATGCTGAACATTAAAAATTACATAATCAGAGCTCAATTTGCTTCATGCACGTCGTTTAACCGCAGTTCATTGGGGTTCCACATGGAATGTAACATGTTAAAGCAGATCAGCCAAAATATCAGAAGTAACAATATTCAGGCCCCGATACACTATTTTGACGCAATATCTGTTTGGAAAATTTAAGTCGCTACATTTTCTCAAATTTATGTTTTTATTCCGAAAAAAAATCCCGGTTCTGATCGACTCAAAACCGGGATACTATTTTTTGCTGCAACCCACTATTTCAGTGGAGCATTTTTTAGAGTTTCAACCAGGAAATCCCAGAATTTCTGGACGGTAGGTATATTTACCTTCTCATCAGGAGAGTGCGGGAAACGCATGGTAGGTCCAAAGGAAATCATATCCCAGTGCGGATAATTGGCCGCAAGGATTCCGCATTCCAATCCGGCGTGAATGGCCTTTACCTCAGGCACCCGACCGAATCTCTGTTCGTATATCTGCTTCATCTGCTTCAGAATAGCAGAGTCCATGTTTGGTTTCCAGCCAGGATAAGCGCCATCGAAAGCGACCATTGCGCCTGCCAGGGAGAAAACACTTTCCACCTGCTCACACAAATCATCCTTTGCTGAATCAACAGAACTGCGAAGTAAACATTTGACTGAAATAACACCGTTCTCAGATTTTACGGTGGCAAGATTGGTGGAGGTCTCAACCAGTCCTGGCATGCTGTCGCTCATTCTAATTACACCATTGGGACAGGCATAAACTGAATCTATCAGGTCGTCCTGAACCCTCTCATCAATGAAGGATTTAGGCCTGGATGCCTCTTCCGCCGCAAAACTGAGATTTGGTTCAGTTCCTCTCAATTCAGCCTTGTATATGGCTTCAAATCTGGAGACAGCTTCCAAAAAATCACTGGCAGCATCTGAAGGAACTGCAACCACTGCGTATGCCTCGCGCGGAATAGCATTGCGCATTCCTCCTCCGTTGATCTCTGCAAGCCTGGCATCCATCTCACGTGTGGCATGTTTCAGAAAACGTACCATCAGCTTGTTGGCATTGCCACGGCCAAGCGGAATATCCAACCCGGAGTGCCCTCCCTTTAATCCTTTGATCAACAATTTGAAAAAGGAATACCCTTTGGGGACAACCATCTCATCATATTCAAACTCAATGGTAGCGTTGACACCTCCGGCACAACCAACATACAATTCCCCTTCATCTTCCGAATCCATATTGAGCAGAATATCACCATTCAGCCAGCCTGCCTGCAGTCCGAATGCACCGGTCATCCCTGTTTCCTCATCACAGGTAAAGAGGGCTTCAACAGGGCCATGCACAAGGTCTTTGGACGCAAGGACAGCCATGGCAGCAGCCACACCCATTCCATTGTCTGCACCCAGCGTGGTTCCGCGTGCCTTCACCCATTCTCCGTCAATCCAGGCATCAATGGGATCATTGACAAAATCATGTTTGGTATCATTGTTTTTCTGAGGGACCATGTCGAGGTGTCCCTGCATAACTATTCCCTTGCGGTTTTCCATTCCGGGAGTCGCAGGCTTGCGTATCATCACGTTCCCGACAGCATCCTTTTCAGTTTGCAGTCCCAGTGACTTTCCGAATTTCACCATGAAATCCTGAATTTTCTCTTCGTGTTTGGATGGACGCGGCACCTGTGTCAGTGCATAAAAATTTTCCCAGAGGGATTTTGGTTCCAGATTGACTATTTCTTTACTCATTGTGTTAATTAATTAAATTTCAATCGCTTAAACGGATTGCTTCAAAAAGAAGTATGAACAGCTAAATAAATCCGACAGGAATCCGGAGATCAGGATCCTTCCGGTAATAAAATCAATGCTTAATGTTCGGCAGTTCGAGCCCATAGCCCTTTTTCTTGTCCTCAATTTTAAGCAGGATTGCAAAGACAAGTGCCAGTACGCCAAAGCCGGTGAAAATCATCATTGGCAAAGTATAATTGTAGGTATTCACGGTGAGACCGTCCCTTACGACCTGTCCGGTGATGCAATATTTCTCGAGTACCCAGCCAATTAAGGCGGGAACACCCATTAATCCCCAGTTTTGAACCCAGAATATCAGGGCATAGGCAGTTCCCAACTGATTCTCAGGAATAATTTTAGGAACAGATGGCCACATGGCTGAAGGTACAAGTGAGAATCCGACACCCAGGACCATGATCAGCACAATTGAAAATACCCAGTTATTAAGAAAAGGAACGGAGAATAGGGCATGGACGAGAATAAGCAAAATTGAGCCAATGATCATGATGGTGGCTCCCTTTCCCTTGCGGTCGTAAAGACTTCCAAAGAATGGTGTCAGCAGGATGGTTCCGAATGGAAGCAGTCCGGGAATTGAACCCGAGAGAGACTCATCGACTCCAAATTTGTTCACCATCAGATCTGAAGCATATTTAAGGAAAGGAAAAACGGCTGAATAAAACAAAACGCAGAGGATTGCGATGTACCACCAACCTTTGTTGGTAACGATTTTAAAAATGTCCATTATCCGGAATGCCTCTTCATCACTTGCCGGCTGATCTGAAAGATTGTCAGACTCCTCCAGTTTCTTATCCATGAAGATGTAAATGATGAATGAAATCAACCCGATACACAACATGATCAGACAAACAAGTATAGGCCTGGAAATGTCTATTACACCGAAGGCCCGTGCAATAGGCACTGATGTTGACAAGGCCAGGGCAGTACCCAATCGTGCGGTAGCCATCTCCAGACCCATTGCCAGGGCAAGTTCTTTTCCTTTGAACCATTTGACAATGATCTTGGAAACGGTGATCCCCGCAACCTCAACTCCTACGGCAAATATGGCGAAACCCAGTGCTGCCATAAACACCTGGGCTTTTACATCAAACCACAAAATGTGCCAGATCTGGCCATCGAGTGATGTGGTGGATACAGCCCAGTATTTCAGCATTGTACCTGAAACCATAATAATTGCTGCCATTAACCCGGTGAAACGGACACCCATCTTATCCAAAATTATTCCGCCAATTATCAGCATCAGCAGAAAGACGTTGAACCAGCCGTAGGCACTGTTGAAAAAACCAAAATCTGAGCTGTCCCAGCCCAGTTTACCTTCAAGTAACCCCTTTAGAGGAGCGATTACGTCTGTCAGGTAATATCCGGTCAGCATAGTAAAGGCTACCACGCCCAATGCCACCCAACGTGCAGTTTTGGAATCTCTGAGGGATTTCCGAATCATTTCAGTCATAAAAAAGTGTTTAGTTAAAATAATCAATTCAACAAATGCGGTGCAATATAATTAAAATGGGGAGAATGGGGGTTTCCAATCATCAATTGGCACCTATCATTCGAATAGCACCTGTTACAGGGTGATATTCAATGGAATATTCTCCATTGAGCAATCCGTCAGGAACTGCAGAAACAACCCCAAACTGGGCAATGGATATTTTAGCGTGGGCAAGGACATCGCTTCCGTTCAATAATTTTGCTTGTGCAACAACCGGAATCCGGTAATAAATACCTTTTGTTGTGGCCTCTCCCACCCCGGTTACTTCAATCTTTTGCTTCAGTTCGTTACCGGGTTCAATTTCCAGCATAACCGGTTTTCCGGAAACATTGCTCTCTGGCAGAACACCCGCTGTCGGTGAGAACCGGAAGGCCACCAGTCCCTTGTTTGCCTTACCGTCAGGCACAACGTCAAACGAATATTTAAATTTCCTGTATATCTTCTTTCCAACAAACAGGGAAAGGTAGTTGTCAATGATTTTATCCAGTTCGTTTGCCATGACCTGGTATGCCTGCCCGTCGGGAGGTAGCTTGTCATATTTTGCAGCAAGCGCCAGTGCTTTTCTTTTCCTGAGTTTCAGTATGTCGGCGGCGGCCTCGGCTGCCTTTTCCTCAAAAGATTTAAAATTGCTTCCGGCACGTTTGGTAGAATCCTTGTCACTTAAAAATGAGTGCATGGAAAGATCATTCCAAAAATCGTCCTGTGCATTCTGCTTCTGGGGAAAAACACTTGTATTTACTTTATTGGGTTCAGATTTCAGGTCGCTGTTGATACCCAGAATAACGCCATCATCGGATAAACTCAGGAGGGTGGAGATATTTCCAAGGGCCCTGTAGACTGCGTTGGGATCAGGCTCCCCATAAGTATCCATCTTAATATCGGTGATATTCCAGTTCTCTGCATCCGCTTTTGGAGCATTATTGATTCCGAGATATTTCTGGGCATAGGCATTATAGGGCCCACGGATCAATCTTTCCTGCTCAGCTTCAACCTGGATATGTATCCCGGTTCTGGGAAGGGCATAAACTACTCCACCTGCAAAAGCGGTCAGTTCATTGGCGGGCTTTTTCTTGTCGTCTTTGGCAGACAAAGTCAGATTTGAAACGAATAAGCTGATAGTCAGCATTAAAATAGTCAAAACTCTCATGTTGTCGTTTGTTGAATTACATGAATTAATATTACCTCCAAAAGTGATGGTTTTTTTTGGCTTATCAAAGTTTACTTCTATTTAATTGAAGCAAACGCTTCGCCGAGAAAGTTGGCAATTTCACTGGCAATCAGAGATTCCTCAGAGGAAGTCTTTACCCGGAGGTCCGCGGAACGTCCATGCAGGAAAACACCAAGCAAAACAGCCTCCCGCGGAGTATAACCCTGGCCAAGCAAACCCAGCAAAATACCGGTAAGGACATCCCCACTCCCGGCTGTTGCCATCCCCGGATTGCCAGTACTATTGAAGCTTACTGTTCCATCAGGAAAAAATATACGGGTATAGGCTCCTTTCAGAACCAGGATAACACCATAACTGGCAGCGAATTCACGTGCCATAAAAAACCGTTCCTCTTCTGTTTTCACAACAATTCCTGATAAGCGGTCAAATTCAACAGGATGGGGAGTGAGAATTGTGGCAGCAACTATTTTTCTGAGCCATCCCGGATGAATTGCAAGAATATTCAGAGCATCCGCATCGAGCACTGTCGGGACTGTGGATTGCTCAATCAATTGACTTACAACATTTTGAGTCTGTATTTCCTTGCCAAGTCCGGGTCCGGCAGCAATTGCCGAATACCTCAGCAATTCGGGAAGCTCTGTGACACAACCTATCCCGTTGTCAATACTTGTCATAGCTTCCGGCAAAGCAGTACCCAACATAATCCCAGCACTTTCCGGCAAGTGAACAGTCAGCAAACCCAAACCGGCCCTGAGAGCTCCGCGTGCAGCAAGGTGAGCCGCCCCGTATTTGCCCTTGCTTCCTGCTATCAATAGGCCATGACCATAACTGCCCTTGTGTGAAAATGTTTTTCTGTGTTTAAGGAGGGCAGCAGCGGATTCCTGATCAAGGAAAAACATACTGGTTGCAGTCTCTTCCGCAGCCTTGGGGCTTAACCCAAAAGGTACGATCGTCCAGTTTCCAAAGAATGGTTCATTTTCACTGAAAAAGAGTGAAAGCTTTGGGAATTCAAGTGTAAGTGTGCGGGTTGCCCTTACAATAGCTCCCTGATTATACCTGTTTTCATCGCACATCAGGCCTGAAGGCAGGTCGATTGATAACACCTCCTTGCCTGAACCATTTATCCAGCCTATCACTGTGGCTGCAAATCCTGCAATGGGCCGGCTCAATCCGGACCCGTACAAACCGTCCAGGATAAAGTCGTAATCTGCCAGTCCGGGAAAATCAACCTGCTCTCTTAATTCAATAATCCGAACCTTTCCGCCATCTCTCAGCCTGTCCAGGTTGATCTGTGAAGCTATGGTCCGCGTCCCTCCTAGTTCAGGCAGATACACATCTGCCGTGTAATGGTGTCCTGAAAGAATTCGTGCCACAGCAAGGGCGTCTCCGCCATTGTTACCGGGACCTGCAACTACTGCAACCTTTGAAGAAGGAGGATAATAAGTTTCGATCCGCCCGGCCAATGCCCTGGACGCACGTTCCATCAGTTCGGTCTCCGGAATATTTTCCTCTTCAATGGTTCGTCTGTCGATCTGTGCCAGTTGTTCTTTCGAAAAAATCTTCATAAAGTTGTCCCTGAATAAATTCAAATATAATCCAAATTTTCGACACTATCCTGATTTAGGACCCAACAAACAAGTGACTAAAGTCCTTCATTTACTCAATAACTTTTTCTTATATTTGCCATTAGTAATCAAATTCAAACTATAAACTTATGTTAAAAGGACATCCCAGAGGCCTTATTGTGGCCTTTTTTGCCAATATGGGCGAGCGGTTTGGTTTTTATACCATGATGGCGATCCTGGTACTCTTCCTGCAGGTGAAATACGGATTGACAGAACAGGAAGCAGGAAGCTATTACAGCAATTTTTACTTTGGAATATATGCGCTTGCATTGATCGGAGGACTTATAGCTGATTCGACCAATAAATATAAGCTGGTCATTCTTGCTGGAATACTGATCATGCTCACAGGCTATATTCTTATGGCGATCCCCGGACTATCACTGACTATTACCCTCGTTTCTCTCTTTGTTATAGCATTCGGGAACGGAATGTTCAAGGGAAATCTGCAGGCAGTAGTTGGTCAGCTTTATGACAATCCGAAATATTCTAAGATGCGTGATTCCGCTTTTATGGTTTTCTACATGGGAATCAATGTCGGCGCTTTTTTCGCACCTCATGCTGCCAATGGCATCCGCAACTGGTGGCTAAAAACCAACGGATTTCTGCATGATGGCAGTTTACCTTCACTTTGCCACCAGTACATTGATGGCAAACTGGCAGATACAGCTCAATTTCAAACACTTGCACAAAAAGCAACCATTTCAGGACAGGTAGGCGATCTTGGACAATTTGCACACAACTATCTCGATGTTTTCTCCAGGGGTTACAACTATGCTTTCGGGGTTGCTGCCGGTGCCATGGTGGTTTCCCTGCTGGTATACCTGTTTTTCCAGAAACATCTGCCCAATAAAGAAAGAGTTACTACTGCCAACGCAGTTAAAATTGACCGCGGCACAAAATCACTGATCATTGCACTTCTTGTTGCCGGTGCCATCTTCTCAATTATCTACTTCGGATTAAACAATCTCGATATAGCCCTGGCTGTCAGTCTTTTTGCAGCCTTTTCGACCTGGATTATCCTGATAGCCAACAAAGAAGAGAAACCGCGGATCATGGCGCTGCTCATGGTATTCCTGGTTGTTATTTTCTTTTGGATGTCATTCCATCAGAATGGCCTTACGCTTACCTTCTTTGCCCGTGATTACATTTCTAAACAGGTCGGACCGCTCACCAACCTGTTTTTCGGCCCATGGTCTATCCTGTGCGTTTTTGGTGCCCTTACAGGCCTTTTCGTTGCAATAGGCAAAGAAAAAACAATGAATGAGCGTCTTATGGGTATTGGTCTCGTCGTCGTTGGATCTATTCTTGCCTGGCTTTATGTCAAATCTTACCAGCCTGAGAATGCAATTGCACCGGAAATCTTCCAGTCCTTTAATCCGCTGTTTATTGTCTTCCTCACCCCATTGGTGATGAGTTTGTTCGGATGGTTGAACAGGAAAAATATCGAGCCATCCACCCCGAAAAAGATCGGCTTCGGAATGATCATTGCAGCGGTCGCATTTATGCTGATATTGGTATCATCCCTCAATATGATCTCTCCCCACACGCTTAACGGACAGGCAGTTCCGGATTCATCCAGGGTAACACCCTACTGGCTGATCAATGGATACCTCATATTCACCATTGCGGAGTTGTTTCTGAGCCCGATGGGACTTTCATTGGTTTCGAAACTCAGTCCGGTGGGCATTACTT
>CAZDLO010000002.1:27859-59729 GCA_964506325.1 uncultured Tangfeifania sp. | reverse complement strand
GCAGGGCGGCTGGCATCTCGCAACTGCGATTGGTAATAAGTTACTCGTAGTAGGCAGTTATTTCTGGAGCAGGCTGGACCTCTGGGTATTATGGTCCATCTTCATCGTGTGCTGCCTTTTGTCTGCGGCCTTTATGTTCACGATGCTAAAAAAACTGGAAAGAGTTACAAAGTGATATTCAGGGATTTTAAAATGATGATTCCGGATGAAGGTGCTGCCATTTCAGGGTATTTGGCAAACCTCCGTCCGGAATCATCTGTTTAAGATCGGCTCCAGGGTTGTAAAACCTTCTCCAACATCTCTTTGCCCTGAAGATAGGAGAGGAAAATTCCGTAATTGGTTATGGGCAGATCTAACCTTTTCAGTTCGCGGAGCCTGGCTGCCATTTTCTGTGGTGTGATCATGCATCCACCGCAATGAATCACTAATCGGACACCCTGAAGTTCTTCATGTTCAGGCCATTCCCTTCCAAAAACATGTTTGATAGCGATGCCGGGATGGTGTTTCCGGATTAAATACGGTATCTGAACCGTACCTATGTCTTCGTGGATTCTTGAATGGTTGCAAGCTTCAGCAATCAGGATGGTATCGCCGGGCACCAAAGTATCCATCACCCGCACAGCGCTGGCAAATTCGGCCAGTTGCCCCCTGCTCATGTAGTTGATCATCATGATCGAGAAAGTGGTCAGTTCAATTTCAGCAGGAGTCCATCTGCCCATGATATCCATGGCCTGGGAATCCGTTATGATGCCCCTGGGTATTTTATTAAAACTTCCCAGGAAGCTCTCCCATCGCTGCCTCTCTGACTTGTCTCCTGCCCTGGCCAGGGTTAGGTTCATCCGGTAGGATACAGGATATCCCCAATGCCTGGTGATGTATTCCTCGGCCATCGCCTGGGGCCTCAGGTATCTTCCCGGTGGCGTTTCTTCATCCATGGGAATATTCAGGATATAAAATTCATCAGGCCTGATAAACGGCAGCAATTCAACAGGGATATTTTTGGGGATGTATTGATCCAGGATGAAAGTTAATAACTGGGCGCGGTTACCATGCTGAAGAACGGAAATTATGACTTTGGGAAATTTCAGCAATCCTGGCATTTCCTTCTCAACGGATGAAATTTTATCTTCATCCGAAGAATTAAACAGATTATACACTACCAGTAGCTGCTTTTCTTCCTCAACAGCTTGTTCCAGAAGCTGCAGATTACCCTGAAAACTGTGGGATGCAGGGTCAATTACCAATAAAACAAGATCGCATTCCCTGAGTGCAGCATGCACTTTCTTTCGCTTTTTTTCACCGAGAAGTTCGGATTCATCCGATCCGGCTGTATCCATTAATTTCACCGGCCCTATTCCATGCAATTCCATAAGGGTGACCCTCGTATCCGCCGTAGTTCCCGGTGTGGCATCCACGATAGAGCTTTCCTGCTGTGTAAGCAGGTTCATCAGGGAACTTTTACCCGCGTTCATTGAACCGAATATTCCAATTATGTCTCTTTCTGTCATGGCTTCATTCCTTAAGCATTCTTAAACAATGCCTCACTGATTCAAAAATAACTATATAAAAGGAATGATTCCTGTGAAAAGATCATTTTCATACTTTTCTTTATAGATTTGTGATACAAATTGCAGAAATGAAAAAAATAGCAGTCTTCCCGGGCTCATTTGATCCGTTGACCATCGGGCATGAGTCTATCATCAGGCGCGCCCTGCCTATGTTTGATGAGATAATTATCATGATCGGATACAACTCAAACAAAAGGGCCTATTATCCCCTGAATAAACGCAAAGACTGGATAAAAGCTGTTTTTCAGGATGAGCCAAAAATAAAAGTCGGGAAATATGAGGGACTGACTGTTGATTATTGCAGGAAGGTGCATGCTCAGTATATTCTCAGGGGATTAAGAACCGCCGCCGATTTTGAGTATGAAAGGGCCATTGGCCAGATGAACAAGAAGATGTATGAGGATATTGAGACAGTGTTCCTGCTCACATTACCCGAGCATACTGCCATCAATTCAACCATAGTCAGGGATATTATACGGCACAGGGGGGATGCCTCTCAATTCCTTCCAGCCTGCCTTAACATTGATGAATTTTACGATGAACCGGAAGAATTCTGACTATGCTCCGATTATTTCTGACTGGTATTATCCTTCTTTCCTTCGGATTCCTATCCGGGCAAAATGTAACAATTCGGGGACTTTCTGCGGATTATGCCGGTAAAGAACTGATTTTCTACCATTTCCCGGAACCGGTTTCTCGCCACCTGCAAAAACTGGCAGGAACGAAGATCGGGCAAGATGGGTCATTTAAGATTTCATTCAGTGTTTCTCAAACCACTGAGGTGTATACTGACCTCGAAAAATTCAAAGGCACAATAGTGGTTGAACCTGGGAAAGAATACAACATATCCCTTCCCCCGTTTTCACAGCGAACTTCCGTTGAGGCAGCAAGTCCATACTTTAAACCTGAATTATTCTGGCTGGGCCTTAAGGGAGTTAAAACAACAGATACCAACTTCCTGGTTAGGGCCTTCCTGACTGAATACAACAAAGAAGTGGCATCGCATACCCACGACATTTACCAGAAAAGATCAGCAGATACGGTAAAAGCGATAATTTCACGGCTCGAAAAAAACAATCCTGCCGGCAACAGCAGCTACCTGAAAATCCTTAAAACATACAGTTACGGTGAGCTGGAGCTCGCAGTTACCGAGCCCGGGAAAGAGACAGTCATTGAGAAGTATTTTGCCAACGGGGATGTCTTTTTTGCACATCCGGCCTATCAGCAGCTTTTCAATTCAATATTTTCAGATTACCTGGTTTTCAGGTCGCTTGATATAAGGCATAGCGAAGATATATTACCGGGAAAACAGGGTAATTTCAAAGGCTGGGTGAATCAATTGAAAAAGGAAGGCCTTAAACAACCTGTGGCAGAACTAGTGGCGGCAAAATGCTTTTACGACGGATACTTCTCCAATAAATCAGATAAATCACTTATGCTTAAAGGCTTAAAAGAAGCAGCCAGCCAGGCAACTTTTAACCCACTTCAAGAATCACTTCCAGGCATCATCAAAGGGATTACTTTACTGCAAGAGGGAAACCAGGCGCCTGCCCTGAAACTAATAGACCAGAAAGAGGTTGCTTCACAACTGCGGACAAACGGAAAATACCTGTACCTTGTTTTTTTCAGGAGTGACAGCAAAGACAGCATGGCTGAACTTGATTCACTACTTAGCCTGGAGAAAAAGCTTAAGACGATCCTGACAGTTGTACCCGTTTCTCTGGATAAGAATTTCGCAGGTTCTGTCAAAATCTGGAATGATAAAAAATATCCGTGGCAACTTTACCGGCCGGCAGATATTGAACAGGCAGAATCTGATTTCTTGTTACGGACTGTCCCTGTCTTTTACCTCATTTCACCTGATCAGAAACTGGTTCTATCACCGGCCCTATCGCCGTCGCACAATTTTGAGACACTTTTTCTCAAAATTTACAGGGACAACCATTTCAAGCAAAAGAGGTGATTCCTTCCAGGAATTTTAAAGCCTGTCCAGTCATTTATCCACCCTATCCTGTAGCTGCTCTATTCCTATTTTACCCGAACAACAGGGAATTCAGTGATCCTCAAAGTGGTACAACCGTAAGGGATCAGGGATATTTTAACAGGCTGATCTGTTTTGAGCTGATATTGTTCACTATAAGGCAACGGACCTGCCGATCCGTTGTAGAGGGTCCAGAATGGTATCGACACACCTTTGGTCGTAATTTCAACAGGCGCATTTTCCAGGTTCCATGGATAGATACCAGGCTTGAGGTTTTTTTTGATCACTTCAAAATTATTCTCCGGATTTTTTAAGGCTGCGGCAGTTAAGCCATAATTCCAGGGGGTAAGCGGGTGAACTTCATAATAGAACTCGCCATACTTGTCCTTGTTGGTTATTTTTTTCCATTCCTCCCCAATTTTCAGCGCATAAACCAGCGGACCTCGTTCAACAGCTGCCGAATTTTCATACCATCTGCTCACAATAACCTTCATTGGCAGGGTTAATTCAACAACATCTCCATCAGACCATTCCCTGGTAATTGTGACAATCCTGTTTCCTTCCGGTTCACTCCATGTTTTGCCGTTGACAACAATGACAGATTTACTGCACCATGCGGGAATCCTTAAATGAAAAGGAAAGCCCGAGTTTTTGTCCATGGACAAAGTAAAACGAATTGTCTCATCAAAAGGATAAGATGTAGTTTCCGTAACTCTGATTACAGAGCCGTCCCCTACCTTGACCTTTACTTTGGACGGAGCATAAACCAGTGCAGCAATACCCTTATCTTCAGAAGCATACCATAAATTTTGCGTGAATTTGGGCCATCCCTGGTGCATGTTGGAGGTACAGCATGGATACCCGGTGAGCGGACCAAAGAGCTGTCCGGTACCTTCGTAGGCAGTATTGAAATTCCTGGGATGACGGCTCACAACAACCTGGTTAACCTGCTGAAAATACTGGCGGCTGTCATAATTATCAGTCGCCTGGGTTGGCAGCGCATTGAAGGCCACCCTTTCCAGCTGATCTGCAAAAACCACCTCCCCGGTGATGGGCAGGATGGTTTCCATCGAAAACATCATTTCCACTGCAGAACAAAGCTCTGAACCCTGAGTGGGATTGTTGCCATGCAACATTTCATCCGCACCGTACAAACCATCCGGAAAACCATGAAAATCATGAAGATCTGTCAATCCGGCTTTAACGGCATCAACATACTTTGTCTCCTTTTTCTGCTGGTAATAGACTCCCGGCTCTTTCATCCCCTGTGCGACATTGACACAATGAAAATTCCACTGGTAGCGCAATTTTCCGGTCAGGAAGGCTTCAGTCCAGTTTACTGTCTGGCTGTGGATCAATTCCGCCAGTTGCAACAGGAATTTTTCACCTGTCAGATTATACAGCCAGTATACCATCATCAGATTATCCCCGCCACGGTCTGCTCCCCAGTGTGTCCAGTGATCCAGCGGTGTTTTTGGCAATTCCGTCCATTGATACCTGAAATAACCCAGCATAAGCCTGACAACCCTTTCATCACCGGTGGCTGTATAATACTGCTGTAAAAATTTCAGGACCACCATCTTGGGCCACCAGTCCCTGGCGTTTGTGCGCTGCAGACCGGCCTCAGGCTCACGGTCTGCCGATGGTCCGAAATAACCATCCGGCTGAGCACTGCCGAGTGCCCATTCCACCCATGGTTTAACCTTTGAGATCAATTCCTGGTCGTTCAACAGGTAGGCAAGCGGCAACAAGCCATCAATCCAGTATGGACCTCTTTCCCAAACATCACCGTCACCTCCAAGCCAGCCATTCCTTGCACCCATTACCTTTTCATAGATAACATCAAGTTGTCCTGTCATACCGTTTTTCTGGCGCACCAGCTGATCCTTCAGCCATCCTTCCGGAGTGATTGCGCCCAGGGGCAATTCCATAAACGGTTTTCTTAAAAGAGGCTCCCGGTTGTTCAGATAGGTAACCTCCCGGCTCCTTCCCGCCGGTTGTGCCTGGGAGGACATGACGCACAGCGATACCAGGAACAATATTATCCATGATTTAATGCAATTCTCCATTACGTTGAATTTAGTAGCAAATTAAAAACTATGTATAACTTAAACTATTAATTGTCAGAAACATACAACTAACCAAAACTGCCTAACAATAATCCTTGACTTTCAGTTTCAGAAATCCTTTACGCACCTGAAACCAACCGTTCCATTCCGTTCAAATCCTGGTGAAACACGCAGTAAAAACTGCCTGTAATGCAACTCCCTCGGTCCACCCTGCACATACCACCAACTGGAAGAAGGATTAAAATAACTTCCACCCTTCAGTATGATGTACCTGTAACTACCGTTGGCATAGATGTCGTTGGTGAGCTGCCAGACGCATCCGACAAGGTCTTCCAGCCCATACGGGTTGGCTCCCTTCGGGTAACTGCCGGTAGGGTAAAGCTTTCCGTCTCCCTTGTTACAACAACCCGGTTCCAAACCTTCGATTTTGAAAACCGTCAGGGTATTGGTAACAACCTCCTCTTTTCTCCGGATGGGGGTGGTCTGTTTCCATGGCCACTCATTACAGGCAGTTGTTTGTGCAGCATATTGCCATTCAGGTTCGGTAGGAAGCCTCTTACCTGCCCATTTTGCATAAGCTCGTGCATCCTCATAAGATATATAGACAACCGGGAATTTTTCCTCCTCCGTACGGTAAGTCCCGTTGACCCAATTCCTCAGGTAATTGACTGTATCAGCGGGATGGTAACCGGATTTTACCAGGAACTCCCTGAACTGGAGATTGGTAACAGGAAACCTGTCGGCCAGGAACTCCTTCATGTCATAACTGGAATCCGCTCTTTCTTTGGGATAAGGAATAAATTCATCACCGCAGGTAGTATGAAAAATAAATTTCCCGGCAGGTATCTTCACCATTCCCCCAGGAATCCCGGTTGCTGCGGATGTTGGTTCCTGCCGGCTTATTAACCTTGGCGTTCCGGGAGCTATGGTTATTATTTTTTCATCCAGCAGTTGCTTCCTGTCAAATAGTTGAACGACGAATTTTCCTTCGTAACGGCCAAAATGATCCATTAGCCTGACAGTTTGTCTTTTAGCCTCCAAGGTAAGCGGCACCGCCGAATAGGCGGGATTACCAGCCCATACCCTTAATGAATCGCCCCGGGTTACATCCAGTGTAAGTTCATCTCCACGTACTGCTGCAGTGATGATTTCAGGAAGCCGGGCAATACAATCAACTTCTCCTTCATTGTTGGTTCCTAACCAGCTTTGGTTGAATGCATCAGTTTCTGCTTCAATCTGCCAGCTCTTGCCTGTGTAGACTGGCATCTTTTCCACATGTCTCCAAATATCCACAAAATGGGTGCCTTTCTCCGGCACAACTTCGAACAATAAACCTTTGTAACCTTGCGGGATCAGGCTGTACACGGTATAAACAGTCTTGTTGTCTGTTTGCCAACGGTTTACCCAGATGTGGTCATTGGCAGTAGGCAGCAAGGGGGTAATATTACTGGTGGTAAAATTATCAGTATTCTCACGTTGAATTTTGGCAACCCTCCCGAGATAGCGGTACTGCTCATCCGCCCATTCAGGTATCCCGGGGGCGAATAGGTTCAATTCAGTACCATACCCATTGAAAAAGGAGAGACAAAATTCTCTTTTTATCGGCTCCTTATAGATTTCTGCCACCCTGAAAATGGCAAAATCAGGTTTAATGATTTTGTTGAGGTTAAGCATCGGACAATAATACAAAGCGTTGTGGACTCTTCCGGCAACAATCCCCTGCATATCCTTCGGTACTGCCATCCCTTCACTGTACATAATCACCCCTGATTTTACCGAATCAGCTGCCTGTTGAAACTCCTTGCTGGAGGCGCCTCGCGTATCAAGAACCACACCGTCGGCGTTGGTAGCAGCAACAAGACCTGCCATTCCAAGAGTATGGTTTTCATTTCTCGTACTTTCATCCCATGGATTGTAACAAATAAAAAAACGGCTGCCCATACTGTTCAGTTTTCCCGCTTCTGTTTTCAGCCTGTCGGTCCCACCAGGCAGATCACGGAAGAGATCCCACTGGTTGCGCTGATCCAGTCCCAGGGTAGGCCAGGTAGGCCAAATACCTATAAAATCATCACCCCCATACAAATTTTTTCCTTTGGCCACAAAATCCACAAGATGGTATTTTTGATCAGAAAGATCATAAACATTCCTGTCCCAGGCCATCATCAGGTGAGAAACATAACAGCCCCTGATCCATTTCAGGTCGTTTCTTTCGAAAAGGGAATTGTCAAACTGACCGGGCTCTACATCATACAGATGACGATTCTGAAACATCATCCTGAGACCTTCCTGCCAGTCGCCACTGTGAAAATCAGCATAAAGATAATACCGCACAGTTCCGCCGGGTGCCATCTCAGTTTCAAACCGTCGGCGCACCGCTTTTTCCATTTTATCCCGGACTCTTCTGGTGAGGCCCGTCACCTGAACCCCTTCACCGAGGCTCAAGTCTGAAAAACCAAGTTCCCAGGCATTATCAGGAAGGATACAGTTGACAGGTTCAAAGCCGGGCCGGAATAGGTGACTCCTTGACAAGGGATGGTCACCTTTCCCCGTGATGCAGATTTTATCGGCAGAAAATCCGAAAGGGACCACATTGGTCAGCCAAATTGTATCCTTAGAGACATTCTTAAATTCGACAATTGCCTTGTAACCAATTTTACAATTTTCATCTTCAGTTGCCAGGACTTCAATTTCCGGATTGAAAACGGCACCATTGTCCTTTCGCGAAGTAGAGCGTTGTTCCAGATGCGGCAGATCATTTTTCCGACAAATCTCATAGGACACAAGGGGCATAGGTTGTTTAAAAAACACCCTCACTCCGGCATCAGTCACAAACCCGGCAACCTCAAGTCCCTTGCTCTTTTCCAAAAAAATCTCAGAAGGATTCTGTCCCTCCGATATCTTTGGTGCCAGGCCAAAAATAAACAGCAAAAACGCGGCTAAAGCGCTTATTCTCATATCTGAAAATTAGTTCTGTTTCAATAATTTACCTGACAGCCATTTATTTTGTTTTTCCTGGAAATGAACAAAACATCAGTCGGCAGAAGAATAAAAATAGTAAAAATGCTTAGCTTTACACAAAAAAACATGGAACAAAGACAAATTGAAGTGGCAAGGCAATTGCTGGCTATCAACACCATAAAAATACAGCCTGATTCGCCTTTTACATGGGCTTCAGGATGGAAAGCACCGATCTATTGTGACAACAGGAAAATTCTGTCCTTTCCGGCTACCCGCACTTTTATCTGCAAGGAATTTACACGTTTGTTAAGGGAGAAATATCCTGAAGCAGAGGCAATTGCCGGAGTAGCCACCGGTGCCATCGCTCATGGAGTACTGGTAGCTGAAGAACTGGGATTGCCATTCATTTATATACGTTCAGCACCCAAGGGCCATGGCCTCGAGAATCTTATTGAAGGTGACCTTCCACAGGGAACCAAAACTGTTATTATCGAAGACCTGGTGTCGACGGGCACCAGCTCTCTCAATGCAGCGAAGGCAGTCCGCAATTATGGCGCAGAAGTTTTGGGAATGCTGGCAATTTTCAGTTATAATTTCCCCCATGCCACCAAAAATTTCGAGGAAGCCAATGTTGAACTGAGCACACTCAGCAATTACAATGTTCTTTTGCAACTGGCTCATGACTCAGGTGAGATCAATGACATTCAGCTCGAGAGCCTGAACAACTGGAGAAAAACTCCTGAAACCTGGGGACAATAAAATGGGAATAGAAAAATATGTCAGTGAACCGCGCGAAATTCATTTTAGCCAGGAGGTGATTTTTTTGAAGCTTTCCAATTTGAAAAATCTGGAACAATTTGTTTCCCCGGAAAAAATAGAAGAACTGAAGAAAAAGAGCGGTAGCAGCGGAGATTTTAAAATGGAGGATTTTGTTGCCACCGAGGACCGTTGCAGCTTCAAAATCAATCCTGTTGGCAATGTCGGAATAGAGATTGTTGAACGGGATCCGTTTAAAACCATAAAATTCCAGGGTGAGAAATCTGTCCCTTTTCCTGTGACTTTCTGGGTACAACTGGTTCCTTTAACCGGCAATAGCAGCAAAATAAGGCTGACACTGCATGCTGACCTGAACCCGATGATAAAAATGATGGTCAACAGTTATCTTGAAAAAGGCATTGAAAAACTTGCTGACCTTCTTGCCGGCATTGATTACTCCATTGATTAGGTATCTGTACATGTCAGGCACTTTGTAATTCCCTGGCATGTACAGATTTCACAATAGTCTTTTGCCAGCAGGTTCATTGATCCCGGGGAACTGATAACTAATTTTGGAAACAACCGACCGAACATCTTAACTATGTCTGCAAATACCTCTTTGGACGAAAAAAAAATCACCCGGCATGTTATAGAAATTTCCTTACGCCTGGGTTTGCTCATCCTGGTACTTTACTGGTGCTACGGCATTATTAAGCCATTTATGGACTTTCTTGTCTGGGCAGTCATATTTGCAGTGGCGATGTTCCCGGCATTCGATTGGATACAGGCTAAACTTAAGGGCAGAAAAATCCTGGCATCGGCCTTGCTTGTTTCAGTTATGATTCTTCTCTTGATCCTGCCCGTGGCACTTTTTGCAACCTCCCTGTATGATGGAATCTCATTTCTGAAGGCACAGTACGAAGCCAATGGCAGTCTTCTGCCTGATGCTTCAGAGAAGATAGCTTCACTGCCTGTTGTTGGGCCGTTGATTTATGAAAAATGGAATTCTTTTACAACACATATGGGAGAAGGGCTCCAGGAATATGCTCCACAGCTGAAAGATGTTTCCGTCACTATTATTCAGTCTATTGCTTCCGCAGGTGTTGGTTTCCTGAAATTATTCGTTTCTATAATCCTGGCCGGTGTAGTTCTGATATATTCAGGCGATGCCGGAAAACTGGCCAACAAGTTTTCCATCCGCATTTTTGGGGAAAACGGTACTGAATACTCTGATCTGGCAGAAAAAACCATCCGTACTGTAGTTAAAGGCATTTTGGGGGTAGCATTCATACAGTCTATGTTTCTGGGTATCGGGCTTGTTGTCATGGGAATACCTGCAGCAGGCTTGTTATTTATGATTGCGCTAATCCTTAGCATCATACAAATCGGCGTTTTCCTGGTTGTCATCCCGGTTTTGATTTACGTATTTGCCACATACAGTACAGCAACATCCATTATATTTTTGATCTGGTGTATCATCGTATCGCTGCTCGACAACGTTCTAAAGCCTATATTATTAGGGAAAGGTGCCCTGGTGCCAATGCCAGTCATATTTATCGGATCCATTGGAGGATTTATTTTTTCAGGCTTTATCGGGCTTTTTACCGGTGCCATCATTTTTTCCGTGGGCTACAAATTGTTTGTTCTTTGGATGGAACAACAGCAGGAATAATTTGTGACCCTGTAAGACCAATAATATTTTAAGGATGATGATTTTGGTCAGAGAAACTTAACTTCCCTGAACTGAAAACTCTTCATTCCTTCCGACCTGGTTTCCATAACAAGCTGTCCTTCAGAATCAACACCCGTAATTAATCCCTCAAAAGAACCACCATCTGCCATAAACCGGGCCCAGGTCCCTCTCCTGTAGAGAAGTCTTTCATAATCCTGGTCAACGACGCCGGGATTTCCACCGACTAATTGAAAATACCTGTGATCCAGCTTCTTGCACAAAACATCCAGCATCACAGGAAGGTTATAGGTTTGCCCTGTCAGATTCTTAAGGGATACCGGGTTTGGTGCATCTGAGATAAACAATTCCTGGTTGATATTCAAACCTATACCAACAATCGCCCTGGTAAATTTCCCGGCGCTTATGGCCGTCTCAATCAGAATTCCAGCAATTTTTCTATCCCCGGCGTAAATATCATTCGGCCATTTGACGGATAATCCTGAAGTGAAACCCGACAAGAAATCGAGTACTCCGAGTGAAATTGATTTGGAGATTGTAAATTGCCTTTGTATCTCTACCGATTTCGGATAAAGCACAATACTGAAAGTCAGGTTTAACCCTTTTGCGCTTTCCCAGGATGATTGCCCTTGTCCGCGGCCCTTGTTCTGACAGTCCGCAACAAATACGGTTCCCTCATTCAGACTTTTTGTCAGCAATTCCCTTACGGCATAGTTATTGGTCGAATCTGCAGTATCCAGGTGTACGATGGTTGATCCTATCATGACTGAACAGGTTAATGACCTGCAAAGTTAATGCATATTCATAAGACCCTGCACCTAAAGAGTTTTTTTGAAATCGGTTAAAACGACTATCTTTGTATTTTAAATCTATCTATGGCTCAGAAAGACAGTGAAAAAGGACAATTCGGCCTTGTTGACGCCATTGTGGAAGGCATCAGGCGAAAGAAGGGTCTTGAGATTATCAACATAGACCTTTCCCTGGAGGGAGAAGCTGAATGTGATAATTTTATCATTTGTCACGGCAGTTCAAACACTCATGTTGATGCTATCGCACGGTCTGTTGAAGAAAGTGTTGAAGAGCTTGCCAGTGAAAAAGTCTGGCGGCAGGATGGATCTCAAAATGCACAATGGATTCTCCTTGATTATGTGAATGTAATGGTTCACATTTTCCAGGAACCTTTCAGGAGGTTTTATGATCTTGAATCACTCTGGGGAGATGGAACAATTTATAATATTGAAGCTGACATTTAAATTGATATGACAGAAAAAAAAATACCCAATAAAAAAGGTCCCGGGACCAAAAAGACAAACAGCAATCCAATGGGCAATTCCAACAAACCATCAGCTTTCAAGTTCAATCCCATATACATATACGGGTTATTGATCGTCATCATCATGGGAATCCAGTTTTACGGTTCCGGTGGAAGACCGGTTGAGACCAACTGGAGGGAGGTTAAAAACACCATGCTTAAAAATGGTGATGTTGATAGAATAGTGGTTGTCAACAAAACGGAAGCAGAAATATTCCTCAAAGAATCATCTTACGAAAAATACAAGGCAAAGCTGGACCAGGGTTTCTCTGTGCCTCCAAAGGAAGGCCCACATTTCACCTTTAATATTGGCTCAGTTGATGTTTTCGAATCCAATCTTGCCAAAGAACAGGAAGATGTGCCTGAAGCAGAACGTATCACATTAAAATATGATACGCGTACCAACTTTTTTTCAGAAATATTCAGTTGGGTGTTTCCTTTGCTTCTGCTGGTTTTCTTTTACTTCTGGATCTTCCGGAGGATGAGCAAAGGAGGCGGTGGCGCAGGAAATATTTTCAGTGTCGGGAAATCCCAGGCTAAGGTTTTTGACAAAGAATCAAGAGTTTCTACCACCTTCAAGGAAGTTGCCGGACTTGCAGAAGCCAAACAGGAGATCCAGGAGATTGTTGAATTCCTCAAGAATCCGGAGCGCTATACCAAACTGGGTGGAAAAATCCCAAAGGGTGCATTGCTGGTAGGCCCTCCCGGTACCGGTAAGACCTTGCTTGCAAAGGCTGTTGCAGGAGAAGCAGAAGTGCCTTTCTTTTCCATGTCGGGATCAGACTTTGTTGAAATGTTCGTAGGTGTCGGAGCATCACGTGTCCGCGACCTCTTCAAGCAGGCAAAAGAAAAATCACCCTGTATTGTTTTTATCGATGAAATTGATGCCATTGGCCGTGCACGTGGCCGCAATCCCAACATGGGCTCCAACGATGAACGGGAAAATACCTTGAACCAGCTTCTCACTGAGATGGATGGCTTCGATACAAATTCCGGCGTAATCATTCTGGCAGCCACTAACCGGGCAGATATTCTTGACAGGGCCCTAATGCGCGCAGGGCGTTTCGACAGGCAGATCCATGTTGAACTGCCGGATATGATCGACCGCAAGGAGATCTTCCAGGTACACCTCCGTCCGCTGAAACTAGGTCCTGATGTAGTTGTTGAGTTCCTGGCAAAGCAAACACCAGGGTTCTCAGGTGCAGATATAGCGAATGTCTGTAATGAGGCTGCCCTTATCGCTGCCAGAAAGATGAAAGAAATTGTTGAAAAACAAGATTTTCTGGATGCTGTTGACCGTATCATTGGCGGACTGGAAAAGAAAAACAAAATAATATCAGTCAATGAAAAAGCAACAATAGCCTACCATGAAGCCGGACATGCCACTGTTAGCTGGTTACTGGAACATGCACATCCATTGGTCAAAGTGACAATTGTCCCACGTGGCAAAGCGCTGGGTGCAGCCTGGTATCTGCCGGAGGAAAGGCAAATTACCACCAAAGAGCAAATGCTGGACGAAATCTGTGCCACCCTTGGTGGGCGGGCGGCAGAAGAACTGGTCTTCTCCTCCGTATCTTCCGGGGCTCAGAACGATCTGGAAAAAGTTACCCGGACATCTTTTGCCATGGTATCCTATTTTGGAATGAGTGACAAAATTGGCAAAGTGAGTTACTACGATTCTTCAGGCCAGAGCGATTACTCCTTTACAAAGCCTTACAGTGAAAAAACAGCCGAAGTCATTGATGCAGAAGTCAACTTAATCATCAACAAGGAATACGACCGCGCAAAACAGATTCTTACGACTCATGCGGATAGCCACAAAAAATTGGCTGAGCTGTTACTTGAACGTGAAGTGATCTTTACGGAGGACCTTGAACTGGTCTTTGGTCCAAGGCCGTGGAATAAACCTAAAGAAGAAGAGGAAGAAAAAACCGCAGCAGCAGTTGATACACCTCCTGCCGGGGATGATAACAATACTGTTGTATAACAGGATCTCATTATGGAAAAGGGTTGGAAAAAGATTTATTTTTCAGGGGATGAATTTAAAGTGCTGATGGCCCGTGATCTGTTGACAGAAGGTGGAATCAACGCTGTGATAATGAATCAAAAAGACTCCTCGTACGGATCGTTTGGAGATGTTGAGTTATACGTTGAAGAACGGGATGAAGAAGAGGCTGACAGAATTCTGGATCAACTAAAGAAAGGGGACATTTGAAAGAAATACAGAAGAGAAGCATCTCCGGACTGCTCTTTGCTACCGTACTATTGGGATCCATAATGTTTGGTCCGTGGAGTTTCGCTCTGCTTTTTGGTACTTTTTCCATCTTTATCCTGAAAGAATTCTATCATTTATCGAAAGCTGCCGGGATTTCACCTCAAAGAAATTTGGGGCTCATTATAGGTGGAACCATTTTCCTGCTGACTTTTCTCACTGCCAAAGGATATATCGCTGTCAACCTGACAGGCATTTACCTCGCGATGCTTTTTTTGGTTCCTGCCATTGAACTCTTCAGGGCAAAGAAGAATTCCATTGAAAACATTTCGGTAACCTTATTTGGGATATTGTATGTGTCGGTTCCAATCACCCTTTTCCATTTCTTCGTTTTCCCGGAATATTCCCAGTGTGATTACTATGATCCCAAATTGCTCGTAATCCTGTTCATTCTTATCTGGGCATATGATTCAGGTGCCTATTTATTCGGCGTCACATTTGGAAAACACAGGCTTTTTGAAAGGATCTCACCTAAAAAGAGCTGGGAAGGATTTTTTGGAGGCTGGTTTATTGCCGTACTTTTCGCCTGGGGACTGCAACAGCTCTTTCCTCAACTTGAGCTGCCCTTTATGGTAATAATGGCGACTACAGTAACCATAACAGGAACATTTGGAGACCTCGTCGAATCTATGATCAAAAGGAACCTTGGACTGAAGGACTCAGGCAAATTCATGCCAGGGCACGGTGGGCTGCTCGACAGGTTCGACAGCATACTTTTTGCCTCACCGTTCGTGTACCTTGTAATTCAGTTCTTTGGCTAATATGCCTTTGCCTACCTTGTTTTGTTACTGGCAGACATTACCCGCCATTCTTAATTGTCTTCCAAATCTTAAAATATTAACTATTTTTGTGTAAACCAATCTGCAAAGAATGAGATTACACAAGGAGGGATATTCCATAGTTGCCATAGCTATCTTAGGTTGGCTGATTATCAATTACTTAGTCGGACTTACAGGTGAGACTGTATTTCGCGTTTTTATCCTGTTATCCACATTGCCCCTGCTAATCCTCAGTATTCGTTTTTTCCGCTATCCTCGAAGGATAATCAATGAATACCCTAAATTAGTCCTGTCACCGGCAGATGGCACCATTGTTGCCATTGAGGAGACAAATGAAACAGAATATTTCATGGACAGGAGATTGCAGGTCTCCGTCTTTATGTCTGTCTACAATGTGCACATAAACTGGAATCCGGTTCCCGGCGAGATAACCTATTTCAAGCATCACAGTGGTCATTTCATGGCGGCCTACCTCCCGAAATCATCCACCCTGAATGAACGTGCCTCAACTGTCATAAAAATGGCAGACGGAACTGAAGTACTCGTCCGGCAGATCGCTGGTGCAGTTGCGAAAAGAATTATCACCTATTCTGAATCCGGGAAACATGTCACGCAAAAAGATGAACTGGGGTTTATCCGCTTTGGGTCCCGCGTCGACATTTATCTGCCTGTCGGAACAAAAGTCAATGTTGAGCTTTGCCAGGAAGTTACAGGCAGTCAGACCATACTCGCTGAACTCTAATACTGATCGCATGATCAAAAAACATATTCCCAATTTTATCACCACACTGAACGTTCTTTGTGGCAGCGTTGCTATTGTCTTCATCCTTAAAGGAGCATTGACCACAGGTGTCATCCTGATTTTGTTGGGTGCCATCTTCGACTTCCTGGATGGAATGAGTGCCCGGGTGCTAAAAGCCTATTCTCCGATGGGCAAAGAACTGGACTCTCTGGCAGATGTAATTTCATTCGGGTTAGCCCCGGGGCTAATTATGTACAAAATGCTGAATACCAGTCTTTTTAATGAAAATGTAATACCCGATTTGCAGTCAAATCTAACGTTAGTTCAGTTGCTAACGGTAGGTAGCGCATTTCTTATCCCTATATTTTCAGCACTACGCCTTGCAAAATTCAATGTAGACGAGCGGCAAACGAGTTCATTCATAGGTTTGCCAACTCCTGCCAATGCACTTTTCATTAGTTCCCTGGCCTTGATCCAGGAACATGGCACTATTCCGGCCATTGACAATTTCATTCTGGCAACACCGGCACTCCTGGTAATCACCTTATTGTTTTCTATGTTGCTGGTATCAGAAATCCCAATGTTTTCCCTGAAATTCAAAAATCCCGGTTGGAAAGAAAACAAGGTACAATACATTTTTGTAACCTGCTCTTTACTGCTGATCGCTTTTCTCCAGCTATATGGTGTTGCTGCCGTTGTTATTCTCTTTATAGTAATTTCCTTACTTAACAACAGATTGAAAAGTTCATAATCCTCTGTATTCCAATAATTCACTTCCACAAAATATTCCTGCCCACTTTTCTTCATCAGATCAAAAACCTGCAAGAAATTGAAGGGCAAAGATGAATGATTGCTGCTAAAAACAAAACAATGCCATTTATGAGTAAAAATAACAAAACGAACCTGCCACGACTGCTGATACAATATTCAGTAATAGGCTTCCTCCTTATCATGGCTGCAAGGTCCTTTTTTCAAAAAGACTATACCCCTGATTATGAGGCATATTGCCCATTTGGGGGTATCCAGGCATTAAGCAGTTTTTTACTGAATAATTCGCTCGCATGCAGCATGACTTCTGTGCAGATTTCGATGGGGATCATGCTCATCCTTGGCATTATTCTTTTCAGCAAGCTGTTCTGCTCATACGTTTGTCCGGTCGGTACTATCAGTGAATGGCTGTCATCAGCGGGTGACAGGTACAAAATAAGTCTCAAGGTCAACAATCTAACAGACAAATTATTACGATCCATTAAGTATTTATTGCTTTTCATTACATTTTACTTTACCCTGGAATCCAATGAATTGTTTTGCAAAAAGTACGACCCTTTTTATGCAGTAGCATCAGGATTCTCTTCAGATGTTGTTGTATGGTATGCCCTGGCAACAATTGCCTTAGTATTGGCAGGTTCCTTACTTATCAGGTTGTTCTGGTGCAAATACCTATGCCCGCTTGGAGCCATTTCGAACATCTTCAGATTTTCCTGGCTTTTAGGCGCTCTGTTGCTTGGCTACCTTCTTTTGTTAAAGGCAGGTGTTCAGCTATCCTATGTATGGCCGCTGTCTGTTATCTGCATTGGGGGATATGTGCTTGAACTCCGCGGACAAAAATTGAATTATTTTCAGGTTGTGCGAATATACCGCAACGAAAACAGTTGTACCAGTTGCCAGCTTTGCAACAGGAAGTGCCCGCAGAAGATCGATGTTGCCAATCTGAAGGTAGTAAATGACATTGATTGCAACCTTTGTGGCGACTGTATTGAAGCATGTCCGGAGAAAGACACCCTGCTGCTGAACAAGAAAAGTACAATGAAATGGTTGCCACCAGTAGCAGTAATAGTTCTTTTCATTTTAGGGCTGATATTAAGTTCAACCTGGGAACTGCCAACCATCGACCAGAGGTGGGGCAGTCAGGAATCGTTGAAAAACGCGGCAGTGTTTTCTCAGTCCGGCATTTCATCGGTGAAATGCTATGGCAGTTCTATGGCATTTGCGGCAAAAATGAAAAAAGTGAATGGAGTTCTGGGAGTTGCAACCTATGTCGGAACTCACAAGATAAAAGTGTTTTACGACCCCTCCTTGCTGAATGACAGTATTTTGCAGGCAGAATTATTTGTTCCCGGGAAAATAGTCATCAGGGTTCCGGGGGCACATGTACAGCAAATTAAAATGGCATCACTGCTATTGGATAATTTCTTTGATCCGGCAGATTTTGACAAGTTATCCATGTTACTGAAAGAAAAAACGGATGCACTTGGCATCGAAAGTGAATTCAGCTGTCCTGTAACTGTAAGGATATATTTCCCGGGTGATTCCGGGATTACAGAATCCCAACTCAGGACAATTGTTGAAACAAGAACCCAAGAGATCAAATCAGAAACTAACTCCTTTACACTGGATATGGCCTATAAAGTTTCAGGGAAGATCATTTTCAATACATCAGACCTGAAATCCTACCGGTCACGAATGTTTGAGCCACTTCACCGTACCTTCAACTGGAAAACTGAATATATGGATGCTATGCTCGATACGCTGACAGTACCGGTCGACACACAACAGTATGACAGTGACATGTTGCCTTATTTTGTAAGTCACCTGTCCAATGACGATGGCGTCGTCGGATTTCATACGGCCATGGACAGTATAAACACAATTTTCTTTAAGGTTGTCTACGTCAACTCCATGACCAACAGCAGGAACATCATAAATGCCATGCACAACGATACGCTGACAGTAAATTACGAGGATGGCGAGAAAGGTAAAATGGCTAACAAGTTCAAATTTGAAAATTAAGTGGATATCCCTGTGACCAAAAAATATATTACATTCTGACATTTTGTAATATTTTTTGCTGCATAACTAGAATATTGTATATTTGCGACCTGATATTTGATCACAATGGTATTATTGTGTGGCTTTTTCGGAAACATTTAATAAAACGAATATATGTGCGGAATAGTAGGAATTTTTGAAATCAATGGGACTTCAGAGCAGTTAAGAACCAAAGCACTTGAGATGTCGAAAAGAATAAGGCATCGCGGACCCGACTGGTCAGGAATTTTCGTTGACAAACGTGCCATTATCGCACATGAAAGGCTTGCTATTGTTGACCCGGCCTCCGGACAACAACCCATTTACAGCAAAGACAGGAACCTCGTCCTGGGTGTAAACGGAGAGATTTACAACCATCGTGATCTACGGCAAACGCTTGAAGACAAATATGAATTTCAGACACAATCCGACTGTGAGGTTATCCTTGCGTTGTACCAGGAAAAAGGAATCGACTTTCTCGAGGACCTTAACGGCATATTTGCCTTTGCTCTTTATGACAGGGCCAATGATTGTTACCTGATAGCACGCGACCACATGGGTATAATCCCCCTGTACATGGGCTGGGATGTTGATGGCGTTCTTTACATCGCTTCTGAGCTCAAATCCCTGGAAGGTTTTTGCAAAAAAATCGAAGAATTTTTGCCCGGGCATTATCTTTACAGCAAAGACGGCGTACTGAAAAAATGGTATGAGCGTTCATGGGACAAATACGAAAATGTAAAAGACAACCAATCCAAAATAGAGGTATTACGCCAAGCGCTCGAGGATGCAGTTCACAGGCAGCTGATGTCAGACGTGCCCTACGGGGTATTGTTATCAGGAGGACTGGATTCCTCCGTTATTTCAGCCATTGCTAAAAAATATGCAGCCAAACGAGTTGAAACGAACAATACCACGGAAGCATGGTGGCCACAGCTTCATTCTTTCGCCGTCGGCCTCATCGGATCTCCTGATCTGACAGCAGCCAAAAAAGTGGCGGAACATATTGGAACCGTTCACCACGAAATTCACTTTACAGTTCAGGAAGGTCTGGATGCCATCCGCGATGTTATTTACCACCTGGAAACATATGATGTTACGACTGTCAGGGCATCCACGCCAATGTACCTTATGTCCAGGGTAATTAAATCCATGGGGGTAAAAATGGTACTTTCGGGAGAGGGTGCCGACGAAATATTCGGTGGATATCTTTACTTTCACAAAGCTCCCAATGCGCAGGCATTTCATGAGGAGACCATACGTAAACTCAGCAAACTGCACCTGTATGATTGCCTTAGGGCCAACAAGTCCCTCGCCGCGTGGGGTGTTGAAGGCCGCGTTCCCTTCCTGGACAAAGAATTTATGGATGTAGCCATGACACTTAATCCTGAGGATAAAATGGCAAAGGATGGAAAAATGGAAAAATGGATCCTGCGTAAGGCCTTTGAAGATTACCTTCCCGCGAGCGTGGCCTGGCGTCAGAAAGAGCAGTTTTCAGACGGAGTCGGGTACAATTGGATTGATTCACTGAAACAACTCACTGCAGAGAAAGTGAGCGACGAACAGATGAAAAATGCAAAATTCCGATTTCAGATCAATACACCCATGTCAAAGGAGGAGTATTTCTACCGCTCGATTTTTGCAGAACACTTTCCTTCAGACACAGCAGCCTCCTGCGTACCATCAGTCCCGTCTATTGCCTGCAGTACACCTGAGGCCCTTGCCTGGGATCCTTCCTTCAGAAATAATGCAGACCCGTCAGGAAGAGCTGTAAAATCAGTTCACCTGGACAGCAACTAGAAAAAAAGCAAGAGGCTGTCTCAGAAGCAACTTATAGCTGCAAGAGGCGCAAAGAAAACTTTGATAGCAAAGTGAAGGTATCAACACCTTAGCTCAATCCTGTCTCTGATCTTTCTTTGCGCCTCTTCGTTTTTCTATTGCACTGTAGAGGCTGCCCATTACTTTTATAAATTTACTTTCCCACTCTTATTCCAAATAATTTATGGGATATGGGTACAAAAAGATCCTTGTTGACATACCTAACATCGGCATAAGCATAAAATGCATCAGGATTATGTGTCCTGACAATGGCTGCCACCTTTCCCAGTTCGCTTCGCTTTACAATGCAGTAAATAATATTAACCATCTTACCGGTAGCCCCACCTTCGGCAGGGTGGCTGGTAATACCATACCCTGCGGCTATAAGAGCCTGAATCAGACTTGTGGCATTCTCTCCGGTAATAATCTGTATTTGTGAAATTCCAACTGCAAGCCTTTCTTCAAGCAGCATCCCAATATAGTTTCCTGTGGCAAAACCGGCCGCGTAGAAAATATAACAGACCCAGTTGTCGAGGTTCTGCATGATTCTGCCGATCGCTATCAGCCAGATAAGAACTTCGAAGAAGCCAAGGATGGGAGCCAGTTTTTTCTGCCCTTTGGAGATCATAACTATACGGAGCGTCCCGATCGTCACATCGCATATTCTGGCGAGAAAAATAAGGGTTGGCAGAATGAGATAATCAAAGTAGTTGATATTTGCCAGCAGGCTCATGTTGTTTATGTATTTAATGAAACGACACTCAGTGCTTCTCTTCGGTCTGCAGTATCCGGAATAGTTGGTCCGGTCCGACATCCTCCATCAACTTTCCGCTTTCGGCGATAGAAATCCTGCCTGTCTCTTCACTGACAACAATGGTGAAGGCATCCGTAACCTCTGACATTCCTATTGCTGCCCGGTGCCTCAGTCCAAGGGCAGAATTTATCTCCTGACTGGAAGACACGGGCAGGATACATCTGACCGCCTGAATCCTGTTGGCAGACACAATACAAGCTCCATCGTGGAGCGGAGAATTTTTAAAAAATATACTGCTAATCAAATCAGTACGAATTTCGGCATCAATAAATTCTCCGGTTCGTACATACTCTTTCAGTTCATTTTCCCTGGAGATAACAATCAAGGCCCCTGTCTTGGTTTTCGACATTTGAAGGCATGAATCTACAATCGATTTTATGCCTGCAGGCGAAATATTCCTGAATCGGCCGGAAAATAATGATTCTATTGAAATTTTCTTGTTGGTCCGGTAACTGTTGCCCAACATCAGCAGGAAACGGCGAATCTCCTGCTGAAACACTACAATCAGGGCTATCATCCCCACCCCGAAAAGCTGACTCAAAATCGAGCCCAGGAGTTCCATTTTCAATGCACGCACCATCACCCATACCATAAAAAGAATGAAAATTCCTAAGAAAATACTGAAGGTGACAGTACCTCTGACAAGGCTGTACAATTCGTACAAAAGGATTGCCACGAAGAAAATATCGACGATATCCAGAAATTTCAGGTATATAAATAATTCGGGCATAGAGTCATTGTTTAAGTTCCCTGACAAGCCTGACAGCCTCAACCGCCTCTTTTACATCGTGCACGCGCAGGATGTCAGCTCCTCCCATCAGCGCAAGTGTATTCAACGCCGTGGTCCCGTTAAGGCTTTCTTCAGGAGTAATATTCAACATTTTCCATATCATGGTCTTTCGGGACAATCCAACCATCAAAGGTAATTCAAAAAGCCGGAATGAATCAAGCTGGTTCAAAATTTGGTAGTTATGCTCCCTGCTTTTGCCAAATCCAAATCCGGGATCCAGGATAATATCGGCTACTCCCAGCAATTTCAAGGTGTTGACCTTTTCAGAAAGTCCCAGAATAATCTCCTTTACAACATTGGAATAGGTGGGATTTTCCTGCATGGTCTGAGGATTTCCCTGCATATGCATCAGAATATACGGCAGACCCAATTCTGCAACCGTTTGAAACATCCTGTCATCCATCTCCCCTCCGGAGATATCATTAACTATGCAATTTCCGGTTTCATCAACCACCCGTGCAATTACTCCTGACCGATAGCTGTCAATAGAAAGAATTGCATGGGGAAAGTGTTTTCTGACAGATTTTACATAAGGAAGAAGGCGTTTGATTTCATCCTCCTCAGATACCTCAGAGGCCCCAGGCCTTGTCGATACTGCACCAATATCCACAATCTGCCCCCCCTGATTTAGTATTTCCTCAACCCTGTACAAGGCATCCTTTTCTTCCGGATATTTTCCCCCGTCGTAAAAGGAATCCGGGGTAAGATTCAAAATCCCCATAACAACCGGTTCATCGAGAAAGATCAGCTTGCCATTCAGCTGAATGGATTTCTTTTTGCGATAAAAGGGCCGTTCGATCTTTTGAAACAACATTGATTCACGCTTTAATTGCAACAGTCACGACAGGAAATTGGCGCTCTGCTGTCAGCAGTTTTGAAAATACAACGAGATACAAAAATGGTCTTCAATCACAAAAATAGTAATTATAGCCACAACCATTCCTTGAAAATTAATACTTTTAGGGTTTTATTGCCTTGTGTGCAGCAGGAAGCAACAGGTACGTCAAAAAGTGCAATAAATTCGCTGTGAATTGCAACGGCCTTCTGGTAAGGGACCAAAAATGGATATTGAAATACAAAAGCTATAGTTTACAGTCCGCATGAAGAAAACGAAAGAACAATATGACCATGTTATTGGTCTGTGCCGAGACGTTTTTATTAAAAAAATGAAAGATTACGGAACTGCCTGGCGGATATTACGCCCCTCTTCCATGACCGACCAGATTTTTATCAAGGCTCAGCGTATCCGCAACATTGAAGAGACAGGGATCGCAAAAATCGAAGATGATGCCCGCTCTGAATTCATCGGGATCATCAATTACTGCGCTATGGCACTTATACAACTCGATCTTGGGGCCATGGAAGAAGAGCTCCCCCACGACAGGGCAGAAGCCATGTACCTGGCGAAGCTGGAGGAAGCCAGGAAGCTGATGCTGGACAAGAACCACGACTATGGAGAAGCCTGGAGGAAAATGAGGATAAGCTCCTTTACGGACCTGATCCTCATGAAAATCAAACGAACCAAACAGATAGAGGACAACCTGGGGAAGACCCTTATATCAGAAGGAGTTGATGCAAACTATATGGATATGATCAATTACTCGGTCTTTGCCTTGATAAAAATTGAATTTGAGAAAGCATGATGAAAAGAATGAAAAATCTCGTAACGCTTTTGCGATGGATTTTTGGACTGATTTTTATTTTTTCCGGTTTTGTCAAGGGAATTGACCCCTGGGGTCTGCAATACAAACTGGAAGATTACCTCCTCGCCATGGGGCTTGACAGCCTTTCATTCCTTGCCCCTTTAGGGTCTTTTGTCTTGCCTTTTGCCGAATTTATCATTGGGGCAGGGATGCTCTTGTGTATCCGCATCCCGCTGACATCACTCCTGGGTCTGGTTTTTATGGCATTCTTTACTCCCCTGACATTGTACGTCGCGATCAGCAATCCTGTCACCGATTGCGGATGTTTTGGGGATGCATTGGTTATTACCAACTGGGAAACTTTTTTCAAAAATATTGTCCTTTCTGCCATAATCATTTTGATTTATGCAAGGAGAAGAAGGATCGAACCGGCTATCCTGGGTAAATGGCGGTTTTACAGACTGGGCATCATCACGACAATATATATTGGATTCGTAGTTTGGTCATACAGACATGACCCGGCATTTGATTTCAGACCATACAAGGTTGGTGTAAATATCCCGGAAGCAATGAAGATGCCTGAGGGAGCCCAGGGTGATTTATACAGTAATACCTTCTTTTACAGGAACAGGAAGACCAGCGAAATAAAAAAATTCAGCGACAATGATTATCCGTGGAAGGACACCATTAACTGGAAATACGAATCGATGGGAGATGCTGTGCTTGTCAGGAAAGGATACACCCCTCCTATTCATGATTTTCAGATAAGAACAGCCAACGGGGATGATGTCACCAGTTTCTTCCTGACCGATGATAAACCAACGTTTTTCCTGGTAGCATACGACCTTACTAAAAGTTCCCGTAAAATGCAGGGGAGATTAAATGAACTGAGTGCCTGGGCCGGTTCTTCCGGATACAATTTCGTTTGCCTGACTTCCACTACCGGTGTTCAACTTGAAGAATTCAAACAGGCGGCAGGTCCAACTTATGAATTTCTTTTTTGTGACGAGGTTACCCTGAAAACAATAATCAGGTCCAATCCGGGACTGCTGTACTTACGTGGAGGAACCATTTTCAGGAAATGGCATTACAATGATATTCCGTCGTCTGAGGAGATGTCAAATGTGGTTTCCAAAGTAATCAAATAGTTAAATCGGCCAGAGGTATAGTCTCATTGATAGCTAATTCAATGTCAGATTCTTATCTTTGCAAGAAGATCATAAACCACAAAATTTATAATATCACCGTCCATGAGAAAAAAAATTGTTGCCGGTAACTGGAAATGCAATACAACTGTTAACGAAGGTGTTGCTCTCGCAAAACAAGTAAATGAATTGGTGGCTGAAAAGGGCGCCAAAGATGTAGTAGTAGTCATTGGCACTCCGTTTACACACCTTGCAGGTGTTGCATCGGTTGTGGATAGTAACCGCGTATGTGTTGCAGCACAAAACTGTGCGGCAGAACCCAAAGGTGCCTTTACCGGCGAAGTCAGTGTATCGATGATACAATCCACCGGTGCCACATTTGTTATCCTCGGGCATTCTGAACGCCGCGAATACTACAATGAAACCAGCGGGATTCTTAATAAAAAAGTAGCACTCACACTTGCCCAGGGATTGACACCAATATTCTGCTGTGGCGAAGCCCTTCAGGTTCGCGAGACAGGGACAGAAAATGCCTTTGTACAGAACCAGCTTGATGAGACTGTTTTCAACCTTTCAGCGGAGGATTTCGGCAAGATAGTAATTGCCTATGAGCCAATCTGGGCTATCGGCACAGGACGAACTGCAAGTTCACAACAGGCACAGGATATGCTGGCCTTTATCCGTCAGCTAATTGCAAAAAAATACAACCAGAATGTCGCAGATGACTGTTCCATACTTTACGGCGGATCATGCAGTCCGGCCAACGCCAAAGAGCTGTTTGCACAACCTGATATCGACGGAGGACTGATTGGAGGAGCTTCACTTAAAGCAGAGGATTTCCTTACCATCATCAACGCATACTAACCTTCCAAAGGAAGTTTACATTCAAAAACGCACGAAGCAACAGCAATTTGCTGCTCTTCGTGTGTTTTTTTGCTACCTTTCGGATAGATTTGCGTAAACAACACAATCCGGGTTCTCTAAAAATAAAAAAGAAGAATGGGAATGAAGAAATTCCTGCTTTTTATTGTCCTTTTATGTATGGTTGCCTATTCGATGGGGCATAACCTCAAAGGGAATGTAAGTGATAAAAGTGGCATCCCAATCCCGTTTGCCACCGTATTCTTCAAGGAGGGAGCACAAGGAACCACCACCAATGAGAAAGGCGATTTTGAAATAACCCTGCCACCGGGTAAATATAATGTCACCTACAGAAGTCTGGGTTATAAACCCAAAACCGAGACCATTTCCCTTACACTAAAGCCCCAGGTTTTGTCTGTAGTTCTGGAAGAACAATTTCAGGAACTGGAGGAAGTCACGATCAGTGCAGGAGTTGACAGGGCCTATCCTATCATGCGCAAAGTCATCAGCCTGCAATTTGTACACCTGAACCAGATGCAAAGTTACAGCGCCTCAGCCTACCTGAGAGGTACGATAAAAGTTGATAACATTCCGGGAATCTTCAGAAACCAATTAAAAAAGCAGAATATTGACATCAAATCCGGAGATATCCTGGTACAGGAAAGCGTCAATGAAATCACTTTCAAAGCACCGGACAAATATGACTTAAAAATCAAATCCATCAATTCCTCCTTTCCAAAAGGCATTGATTTCCAAGTAACAGACATTCTTGGGTCAAGTCTGTACCAGGACAATATCGATATATTGATTTCACCTGCGGGTAAAAATGCATTTAGCCATTATGAATTTAAATACGAAGGTTTCAGCTACGAAGGGAAAAATATCGTTAATAAGATCAAGGTAACACCCAAACGCAAAAGCAAACTTCTGTACGAAGGGTACCTTTATATTATGGAGGAATTCTGGTGCCTGAGACAAGCCGATCTAAACTTTGAAACTCCGGTAGGTACAGTCAACATGTACATGACTTTTGATGAAGTCTCACCTTTCATTTGGCTGCCGGTAAGCCATAAATTCTCTTTCGATGCAAGTATGATGGGAATAAAGGGAAGTGGCAAGTTCTCAACTTCCATGAAATATACTGACCTTCATTTTAACCAGGGTGTGCTGGCGATGCTCAACCTGTCTGTCAAGGAACTGCCTGAAAATCAGAATATAAAACCTGATGCCGTTGCCAAAACCAAAACAGCCAAGCCATCGAGGTCAGTGGAGAAAAAAAGAGATAAAATTGACGAGCTTCTGGAAAAGAAAGATTTGAGCAACCGTGAAATGAACAAGCTCTCAAGGCTGATGGAATCGGCTCAGAATCAAACAAAACCAGACACATCAAAGTCTTTGGAAATAACCGAATCCGTCAAGGTTCTGGTTGATCCAAATGCAGGCAAACGTGACACATCCTTCTGGAATACCATGCGTCCTATTCCCCTTGGTCAAGAGGAGTTGCAAAGTTTTCAGAAGCGGGATTCACTGGTACTGGAGGAGCAAAAAAAACCTAAAGGGATAACTTTCGACAAGAAAAAAATGAATCCCGGGTTGTTGGGTCCGCTCTTTTTTGGGCGTGAAACCACCTTGCGGGATTCTACATGGCACTTCAATTATTACGGCCTCTTTAATTTCAACAGGATTACTTTTAATGCCGTAGATGGATTTGCCATCAGCCAGGAATTTCTCTTCTCCAAAAGATACAAACCGGGAAAGTCGCTCGAGATTCGTCCACGGATCTCCTATGCCTTCAGCCGAAACACATTGATGGGCAATCTGGGAATCAAATACAACTACAGTCCGATTCACAGAGGCTCCATTGAACTTTCAGGAGGCAGTTTGTCCCAGGATTTCAACAGCAGGGAACAGGCAATCTCACCATTCATCAATGGAATTTCATCCCTGTTTTTCAAAACCAATTTCGCCCGTTTTTATGAAAACAGGTATTTAAGACTTGGCAACAGGGTTGACCTCACCAATGGTTTGGTTCTTACGGCAAAAATCGAATACAAGAATACCCGGCAACTTGAAAACTCCACCGAATTTTCCATTTTCAGCAACAAAAATGAATATTCACCCAACCTGCCTGACAATAAGGAGGTAACGGAAGCTCATCTCAACGGCCAGGTTTCATCCATTGCCGGTGTCAGGCTGGAATACACACCCAAATATTTTTACAAAATCAGGAATGGGATAAAGGTTATGTCCCACTCGGCTTACCCAACCTTGTATTTCGGCTATGACAAGGGGGTGAAGAATATTTTTAACAGTACTTCTGATTTTGACTATCTAAATGCAGGGATCAAATATGGTGCTGAATTTAGCCAGACCTCCAGTCTGTTCATGGAAATCAACGCGGGTTATTATGCCAGCCGCCGTCAAATCCATTTCTCCGATTTCGCACATGTGATGACACAGTCCAGCCCGGTTTTACCACATGAATACAGGCATTCCTTTTATGAACCTGACTATTACGCCCTCTCAACTTCCGACAGGTTTATCAACGGGTTCATATCCTACAAATCACCATTTATCCTGCTCAAATACCTGCCGGTACTAAGTAACACACTCTGGCGTGAGATGATATGGGCAGGATACTACAGCTCTCCGGTCAACCAGTACCACACCGAGGTTGGATATACCTTACTCGAAGTTTTCTATTCCACCAATGTTGGTGTTTTTGCAGGCTTTGACAAACTGAGCTTTTCAAAAGTTGGAATAAACCTGGCATTCAGAATCGCTTATTAATATGGAATACACCAAGATTACCTGCATACTCTCTCCGGACAGTGAACTCGCCCGTCAGGTACTGATTGCTGAGCTCGGCGATGCGGGGTTTGAAAGTTTTACGGAAACCGATGATGCCGTTGAAGCTTTCATCCCTTCCATAACCCTTACAGCGGGTCTTCTCGAAGAGGATCGTTTCCGGAACAACAATTACTTCAGATTCAGGTATACCAGCGAAGTGATTGCGGATCAGAACTGGAATGAAGAATGGGAGCAAAATTATTTTGAACCCCTGCTGATTGAAGACCAGTGCCTGGTCAGGGCACCTTTTCACCAGGTTTTCCCTGAAGCCACCCATGAGATCATCATCAACCCGAGAATGGCATTCGGCACAGGCAACCACGAGACTACCCACCTGATGATCAAGGTAATGCTGGAAATGGATTTTGAATCCAAAAATGTGCTGGACATGGGTTGCGGCTCCGGAATTCTCTCTATACTGGCTTCGAAGAAAGGTGCCAAAGAGATTACAGCCATAGACATAGATGAGTGGTCCTATTCCAATACGCTCGAAAACACTGCACTGAACAACATTGAGAATACGGAAGTCCTGCTGGGCGACTCCAACCTGCTGACGGACCAGTCTTATGACGTTATACTTGCGAACATTCAACGCAATATACTTCTCCGGGATATGCCGGCCTACAGGAGTGTTTTGTGCCGTGGAGGAGAACTTGTAATGAGTGGTTTCTACACATCAGACCTTGAAGCCATCCAGGATAAAGCAGTATCTCTCGGGTTAAAATTGGTTCAAAGCTACGAACGTTCGTCATGGTGTGCCGTAAGATACAGGCTCTGATTCTCCGAGCGTTGGTTTTCCCATTTCCACAACCTCCAGGTTTCTGATCTGGTTCCCGTCAATTGTAAAACGAACAATCGTGCGTACCTGGTGAAAACCCTGCTGACCGGCTGCCCCCGGATTTATATACAAAAATTTATATTGCTGATCGAAGATAACCTTCAGAATATGAGAATGCCCGGCAATTAAAAGTCCCGGCGGATCATTCTTCAATGTTGGAAGCAGATTCTTTTGGTAATGCCCCGGATAACCTGCAATATGGGTCATCAGGACATCGATTCCTTCGCATTTAAATCTTTGAAATTGAGGAAATTGACTGCGGATATCTGAGCCATCAATATTGCCGGAGACAGCCGTCAACGGACGAACAAGCATTAGCCGGTCACTGACCGAACAGCTGCCAATATCGCCTGCATGCCATATCTCATCGCATTCACCCAGAAGGACAGTCATCCTGTCGTCCAGGTAACTGTGGGTATCCGACAAGAGTCCGATTCGTACCATTGGTGGTCTGCAAGGGCAAAGAAGAAAAAATACTACAAGGCAAGTAACTTATCCGCCATCGCATCCGCCAGTTCCATGCATTGCCGAAATTTATCAGGCTTCAGGCTTCCTTTCTCTTCCACAGGTTCATAGACAGTCTCCCATCCCATGCAATGCATTGTATCCGAGAATTTTTTCAGGTTAATCACACCACCTCCATTCCAAAGGAAATTACCAAAAATGCCAAAATACTGATTTTTGACGGCCATATGCTCTATAGTGGAAAGCAGGGTCTCGATATTGGGAAATATGGCATTGTTGTATGCGCAGCTTCCAATAATGAGTCCCTTGTACTTAAAAATATCGTTAATGATATAGGAAGTATGTGTTTTGGAAGAATCATAGACCCGAATATTCCTGATACCTCTGACACTAAGCTGCCGCGCTATAACTTCAGCCATTTTCTGCGTATTTCCATACATCGAACCATATACAATAATGGCGCCCTGTTCCTTAGTGTAGGAACTCCAGCGATCATAACGGCTTAATACCCAATTGAGGTCAGTTCTCCAAATTGGTCCGTGGGTTGCAGCAATCATTTTAATGTCAAGCGGCGCGAGCTTCTTTATTGCACGCTGTGTATGCGGACAATATTTACCAACGATATTGGTAAAATACCTCATCACATCAACTTCGTAAAAATCAAGGTTAATCTCGTCATCAAATACGCCACCGTCCAGGGTTCCGTAGCTTCCGAAGGCATCTCCCGAGAATAATATCTTATGGGTCTCGTCATAGGTAATCATCGTTTCAGGCCAGTGAACCATCGGAATAGTCTGAAACTGAAGTTTGACGGATCCAAGGTCGAGTCTTGAGTCATCATGGACCACCAACAGGTTTTGGGGATTGTATCCTAGATTCTCGGCTATGCCAAAGGTTTTTTTGTTTCCCACCAGTGTAATCCCAGGATAACAATTTACAATTGCCTTAAGCGAGCCGGAATGATCCGGCTCCATATGATTGATGATCAGGTAATCAATCTGCCGATCGCCGATAACCTCACGTATCCTATCCAGGTAATCTTCAATGTACTGCCTTTCCATGGTATCGATCAATGCAATTTTCTCATCGACGATAAGGTAGGAATTGTAGCATATACCATCAGGGATTGGCCAGATATTTTCAAACAAGGCTGTTCTGCGGTCATTGAACCCCAAATAATAGATGTTATCGGCTAATTTTATCTGATGCATATAGGTATTTGTTTTGTTTTTTATCCGTCCACAAAAATACAATTTTATACCTTATCCAACCTGTGAATTCCTCAAACATTTGAAATATAAGGACAACAAATTGCATTAAAATTGTATTTTTGCCTCACTAAATTATGGCAATAAAACAAAAATTGAAGGAGTTCCTGAAACCGGGGATCAGAAAAAAACTGATCCTTTTGATTGTCGTTTCCCTTTTTGCCGTTTCATTGCTGGTAAGCCGGCTTCACTCTCTCTATTTCGGTCCGAATGTGGTAAAAAGCTATCTTCTGTATATACGGGAAGGAGATAATTTTGAAAGGGTTTTTTCACTGCTCAGAGACAATGGCTGCCTTACAAAAATGGCGCCATTCAGGCATCTTGCCCGTGTATACGACTACGACACAAATGTGAGACCCGGTGCGTACCGGCTGCAACCGGGATGGAGCAGCCATACCCTGGTCAGCATGCTGAGATCAGGAACACAGACTCCTGTTTTGGTG
>CAZDLO010000002.1:20279-27849 GCA_964506325.1 uncultured Tangfeifania sp. | reverse complement strand
TGACTTTTAACAATGTCAGGACCAGGGAAGAATTGGCCGGGAAACTCTCAAAACAACTGCAGGGTGATTCCGCTACTTTTATTTCACTTCTCAGGAATGATTCAATTGCCCTAAAGCTTGGTTTTAATGCTCAAACGTTCCCCGCTTTATTCATTCCCAATACCTACTCTTTTTACTGGACTACTTCACCGGCTGGATTCGTGAACAGGATGAAACGGGAATACGATCAATTCTGGAATGAAGGGAGAAGGCTCAAGGCAAAGGCCCTCGGACTCACCACCGCGGAAGTTGCCACACTGGCTTCTATTGTGCAGGAAGAGAGCAATAAAAACGACGAAAAACCAGCCATTGCAGGAGTGTACCTTAACCGTATAAGGGAAAAAATACCATTGCAGGCTGATCCCACCATCCGTTTCGCACTTGGAGACTATACCATCAGGAGAGTCCTCACTGTTCATCTTACCATCGAAAGCCCATACAACACATACCTTCATGCCGGCCTTCCGCCCGGACCGATCAATTTTCCGGAAATTCCCGCACTGGATGCTGTCTTGAATACTCAGAAACACAACTATTTTTATTTCTGTGCAAAAGAAGATTTCTCCGGATATCACAACTTTGCCAGGACTCTCGATGAGCACAACAACAACGCCAGAAAATACCAGGCGGCACTAAATAAAATGAAGATTTTCAAGTAGTGAAATGAAATTCCTGCTGGTTATATTTTTTGCCAGACTGTTACCATTACTTCCTTCAGCACCGACTTACGCCTGTTGATCCTTAATACAGAAGGAATAACAGCCTCAATGTCTTTCCTGGTGAAATTCTCTTTCAGTAACTCTTCAACAGTATCCATTCCCCTGACCGGCTCTGCAGAGCTCCTATAGCCTCCAAGCCAGTTGGCCTTTGTGGTGAGTTTCGTATCCCAGTCGAAAGCGGAAGCAATTACCAGCAAACCATTCTGGTTCAGGCGACGGTGAAGATTCGCCAACAGTTCCCGAGGATGGTATACCTGGTCAAGAATATCATTCAGCAGAATCAGGTCATAGCCATTGAATACATTTTTCAGGTTGGCAAAATCAGCCTGAAGAAACCTTACCTTACCGACAAGCGGCTTCAGATCAAAATCCTCAAGCTTAACCTGACGGTAATCAAAAACTTCGCCCTCCTCCGGGAAAACATAATTGAACCTGCCCTGTTCCTGTAACTGGATAGCGATGCGAATAGTTCTCGCAGAAAGATCGACACCCGTCACTTTGTCAAAAAACCTCGCTAATTCCCAGGTCGAACGGCCAGTTTTGCAACCCATGTCCAGGGCACACCTTTTGCCTTCGGGCGCTGCGGCATTGTTGCAGAATTCAGCGATTGATTTTTGAAAACCCGGAATTTCCAGAGGAGAAGATCCGTAATGTGATTCACAATACTGGATTACTTCCGGATCAGTTTCATAGGAATTATCCTTAATGACGACAGGCTGTACCGAGGAAACATAACGAAATCCTGCGTGCTGGTAAAAATGTCTTCTGAATGCATAACGGGCAGATTTTAAGGCTTCGTTCCCGGTAGAAATCCACGACCCCCCTTTGATGAGGTTGTGCCTCATATCGAAGGTCGGGGTAGAAAAATCATCGTAGGACGGGTGAATTTTGAATCCCTCAAATCCTGAAATTGGCGTCTCAGTCCATTGCCAGACATTGCCGATGAGGTCAAAAAATTCACCGAAGGCAAAGTGATTGACCGGACAGGGACTTTGGAAATGCTCAAGATTGATGTTCCCGCGGGCAGTTTCACATTCCGGGAGATCCGGAATGCCGGCCTGATCGCGTAGTATGTACCACTCCTCTTCGGTCATCAACCGAACTGGAAGACCAGCTTTTATTGTCTTCCAGTTGCAGAATGCCTTGGCCTCCAAGAAATTGACTTCTACAGGCCATGACCAGGGCATATCAACCAGTTGGTTCACCAGCCTTAATTTGAAACTATCACCATTCTTTATCCAGAACAGTGGATGTTCTGCCTGCTTAAAAGTTTTCCAGCTCCACCCTTCATCGGTCCAGTAGTTTTGATCATGGTAACCCCCGTCAAGGATGAACCCCAGGAATTCCCCGTTGGAACAGAGGAAGGAAGAAGCTTCAAAGTCTTGTACTTCTGCCTCGTGGATTCCATATTCATTGTCCCAGCCATAATATGGGTCGTTGAAAGATTTGCCAAGTTTGACAGACCTGCCGGAGACAGCAATAAGTTTGTTTTGAGGAGCGGGAGGGGCTGATTCACAAATTTTCCACCCGGGAATTGGCCTGAGGTATTCAAGGGGCAGTTGCCTGATCAGCACTGAAGATGTTTCTATGTGAATGCGGGAATGTTCTATTGCCATGAGAATGATCCACATCGGATCGTCCCAGCTGACCGGAATTTTGACAGGCATTGTTTCAATCACCCTAATCACTGTTTCAAATACCTGCTGACGATACTCCCTGATTTCAGCAATAGTGGGCCATTGGTAATTGCTTTGGTTTAGATCGTCCCATGACATCTCGTCGACGCCAATTGCAAAAACCGACTCGAACCTCGGATTGATTCTCGTTTCTATTATCTTGGATATAACCAGCTTATTGATATAAAATGCAGCAGTGTGACCAAAATAAAAAACCAAAGGATGACGAAGCGGATCTGCAGTTCTGTACATACCTGAGGTATCCGCGAATACCTCAAAAAGATGTTCATCGAGACTATAGGTATCCTTGAAATAAGTGAGGATTTCAGCTCTCTTTTGTTCAGGTAAACCGGAATGCAGGTTGATGGTTCTGGAAACGAAGCGGGGATCCATAAATAAATTTTTTAACAATTTTCAGGAATTTCAGGTAAAAAACCAGCCTGATCACCGGGTACCGGCCCTGATTACCGGCCGGATTTCAATGGTTCTGTTATTTCACAGGAATTTACCAACCTCCTTTTTTAGATCAGTGAGAGCCAGCGCAACCGGCGCCGGATCCTCGTCAAGATAATTGTTGAAAATCTTCTTGCTTAGCTCATAACCGTGAGCTTTTTGATCCAGCTCTTCGGCTGAACGGTTGATCAATGTAATCATCTTCTCCTTTGCACCACGAATGGTCTCCCACAATACAGGTGAAATATAAATCTGCTGGGAAATATTATGTTCATATTCCTGCCTGAGCGAACTCAGGAGAACCTGGTGATATTCGGAAACTGTCAGGTCAATCGGGGAATGCCTCAGGAGCATCGACTCAGGAGCAATCCTTTCGAGAAACATTGTCAATCGCTCGTAAGCCTGCAACTTAAGCGGAGTCATCTCCCTGGCATGTATTACCCTGAATTCGAATTCCCTGCGCCGTTTGTCATTTTCCAGCATGTCACGAAATAAAAAATAGGCCGTCACAAAGACAATAAGTGCCGGCAGGACGATTTTCAGAATCTCCCAAAAACCATTGATATCATTAGCCATAGCTTTGCATTTTGTAAAGTAAGAAGTTTAATAATTACGATTATATTTCACTTAGGTTTCTGTATCAGGCTGTAATACTGAAAGAACTGAACAGAAAAGAAAATGACAGTCAGTACCGCAAGCAGCATGTATCTCTTATTCTTGTAATAGAAAAATAGCAGGGATGAAAGGGCCAGAAAAATTCCGGCAACATTCAGCCAACCGGCTGATAACAGTAACACGGCGGTTTCCCGCAACTGGCTGCCTTCCTGGAAATGATTCTTGTCAACAATAAACATGTTGCAATAAAAAGAAATCAACCCTACCAATATCAGGGCGGACCATCCAAGGTAGGTATAGAGTGCCTTTTTATCCGCAAACCCTATGATAACCAATGCAATACCAATAAAAATTCCCCAAAGGGGTATTAACATCGGAAGATATAGCTCATATATTTGCATGGTTTAAACAGATTAAATAAACAAAAGGTTTTGGAAATGCAAAATAGTAAAATATCCGTGTAATTCAGAGAAATTTTGCTTCTAAATGAAGTTTATCAGATCCGATGCAACCCGTCAGGTCTATATTCACTATTTTTGCCAAAAATTGATTGAAGGATGATAAAAAATAAAGAGTTAGCTGTGGATCCAAGGGCGCAGGGACTGATATTTGACATTGACGGCACCATTTCAGACACCATGCCAATTCATCTCATTGCCTATCAGCAAACTGCATCTGAATATGGGTTTGAAATTTCCCCTGAACTTTTCTACAGTATGAGTGGTATCCCTGCCTACCAAACCAGTGTGATACTCAAGGAAAAATTCAACAAGGATTTTGACCCTCAGGAATTTGCAGACAAGAAGGAGTCAAATTTTCTCAAAAATATTCATCTGGCAAACCCGATACCTCCGGTAATAAAGATCATTGAGGAATACTCCGGAAAACTTCCAATGGCCTGTGGTACAGGCGGAACCAGGTTTTATGCGATGAAAACCCTGGAGCTTGCCGGGGTACGCTCTCATTTTGAGCACGTTGTTACCGCAGAGGATGTAGAAAACCACAAACCCCATCCGGACACCTTCCTGAAGGCAGCGGAACTGATTGGTGTTGCTCCTGAATTTTGCCAGGTGTTTGAAGACAGCAAACTGGGTATCCAGGCAGCTGAGGCAGCTGGAATGATCGCAACAGATATTCTACCCTATTTACAAAACTGAAGGATTAAGTTTTATCCTCGGCCAATTGATGCTATTTTTCAATATATCCTTTGCCAATAATCTTTACGATTAAATTATGCAGTTCAAAATAATAGCCGATTTCACTCCCACAGGAGATCAGCCTCAGGCTATTGAGCAGCTGAGTGAAGGAATAATCAATGAAACACCTTACCAGACACTCCTGGGTGTTACCGGTTCAGGAAAGACTTTCACGATGGCTAACGTCATTGAGAAAGTACAGAAACCTACCCTGATACTGAGCCACAACAAGACCCTTGCGGCACAACTTTACGGAGAGATGAAACAGTTTTTTCCGGAAAATGCCGTCCAGTATTTCGTCTCCTACTACGATTACTACCAGCCTGAAGCCTATTTGCCAGTTACAGATACTTTTATTGAGAAGGACCTTGCCATCAACAAGGAGATTGAGAAGCTGAGGCTGGCGGCAACTTCATCATTGCTGTCCGGACGAAGGGATGTCATAGTAGTCTCATCGGTATCCTGCATTTACGGTATTGGGAATCCTGAAGACTTTCACGCCAATGTCACGCATATCAAAGTTGGAGAGCAGCTGGGCAGGAACCCCATGCTCAGGAAATTGGTGGATGCCATGTATTCCCGGACCGACTTGGATTTTCAGCGTGGCAATTTCAGGGTAAAAGGAGATACTGTCGATATTTATCCTGCTTACGCGGATGAGGCAGTCAGGATTCAGTTTTTTGGCGATGAAATTGAAGAGATATCCACCTTTAATCCGGAGAGTGGCGCTTTTCTTCTCAGTCACGAACACTACTCCGTTTATCCTGCCAATATCTTTGTGACTACGAAGGACCGCGTAAAAACGGCCATCCGGCAAATACAGGATGACCTTATCCGGCAAATAGATTTTTTTAAAAGTGTAGGAAAACACCAGGAAGCCAAAAGGATTGAGGACCGTGTCAATTATGACCTCGAGATGATCCGCGAGTTAGGCTATTGTCCGGGAATCGAAAATTATTCCCGCTATTTTGATGGCAGGGTCCCCGGGTCGAGACCATTCTGCCTGCTGGATTTTTTCCCGGAGGACTTTCTCATGATTATTGACGAAAGCCATGTTACTATGCCACAGATACGTGCCATGTACGGAGGTGACAGGTCACGCAAGACCACACTGGTAGATTACGGATTCAGGTTACCGGCGGCAATTGACAACCGGCCCCTGAAATTTGATGAATTTGAATCAGTGGTCAGGCAAATCATTTTCGTCAGTGCAACACCGGCCGACTATGAACTTGAAAAAAGTGAAGGAGTTATTGTTGAGCAGATCATCCGGCCTACCGGCCTGCTGGACCCCATCATCGAGGTACGGCCTGCTCACAACCAGATTGATGACCTGATCCACGAGATACACCTCAGGATCGAAAAGAACGAAAGAATACTGGTGACAACCCTTACCAAGCGGATGGCAGAAGAACTCTCCAAATATTTTGACCGGATCAACATCAAATGCCGTTACATCCATTCGGATGTAGACACTATGGAAAGAGTCGAGATCATGGAGGAACTGAGAAAAGGCAGTTTTGATGTACTGGTGGGGATCAACCTTTTGCGTGAAGGTCTGGATTTACCGGAAGTCTCACTGGTGGCGATCCTGGATGCAGATAAGGAAGGATTCCTGAGATCGGAAAGATCCCTTACCCAGACCTCCGGCCGAGCAGCCAGGAACCTGAATGGAAGGGTCCTGATGTATGCGGATAAAATTACTTCCTCGATGCAACGGACGATTGATGCAGCGAACTACAGGAGAATCAAACAGCATGAGTACAACCTTGCCAACGGAATAACACCCACTGCAATTGTTAAACCGACTCGTGAAATCATTGGACTTGAATACCGGTTATCCAAAGTGCCCGGAGCAAAACCCTATTTGCCACCGGAGAACATCGATTATGCCGCGGATCCTGTTATGGCATACATGAATGCCGATGCTTTGGAGAAAGCAATACTGAAAACAAAAAAGGAGATGGAAAAAGCCGCCAAAGAACTTGATTTCCTGGAAGCAGCAAGGTTGCGGGATGAAATGTTCGCCATTCAGAAACTATTAAAGGAACGCAGGAATGGATAAGCAGATTCAGTCGGCATTGTTGCAGATGATACAACATAACCGCGGGGACCAAAAAAGAATTGAACACTCACTTAAAGTCCATGGCTATGCCAGTTTACTGGGCCATATGGAAGGCCTGGACAGGGATACACAATCTATCCTTGAGCTGACAGCCATACTTCATGACCTTGGAATCCGTGTAGCTGAAAATAAATACGGGTTCTCGGATGGAAAGAAACAGGAGACTGAAGGTCCTCCGGTTGCCCGCCTGATACTGGAACAAATTGGGATCGGACCAGCGGTTACAGACAGGGTCTGCTACATCATAAGCAAGCATCACACATTTTCTGCCATTGACGGCATTGACTTTCAACTGCTGGTTGAAGCTGACTTCCTGGTGAATTCGGTGGAGGAAGAGGTCTCACCTGAAGGAATTCAGAAGTTTACCGGGTTATATTTCAAATCAGACAGTGGCAGGAAGCTGATGCAGGAGCTATTTGCCCGGGGCAGTCAACAGGAAATCATACGCTAAAGTGAAATCCACCACATTCAAAAACTGAATATCCCATTTTAAAAATTTCCAGGACAATTTCGATTATCTGATCCTGAAAAAATCCTTATTTCAGGAAAACAAACTTTATTTTTCAACTCTAAACAGGGGCATTTACCAAACCCTTGATTTGTCATAGCCGTTTTCCTTGCAGAATAGTGTTGCCTGGTGCATGAACGCCTGGAGGCGCGTTTCAATATTGACAGTATCCTGTCCGTCATATGCGATGTTTTCCCAGGGAATATTGTCATGGTCCTTTCTGAAAACATGCGATACCG
>CAZDLO010000002.1:0-20269 GCA_964506325.1 uncultured Tangfeifania sp. | reverse complement strand
GAAGTAATCAGCGTTCCTGGCATGCAGGTAAATGGCAGAATATTAGCCACACCTGAAATTTTTGTCCTGGTAAGGTTGACTGCCATTCCCAGAGCCAGGGGCGGATCCCCGTCGTAATGCCTGTGCACATAGGTACCACATGCCTCAAGCATGTCTTTCAGATGCAGATCGCGGTCGAGTTCTGCAACGCCTGCCACATTTTTATTCAGCCGCCTCTGGGAAATATGTTGTGAAAGTTCCTGTATCCTGGATTTGATGAGTCCTTTGTAATCATCCTTCCAGATACTGTCACGCCAGTAGCGATAGGTTGAATAACTGATCCACTCGGCCATCGGCGCCATGAAAGTTTCTGCTCCAAGTTCTTCCAGCCGTTGCAAAACATAGCCGTTGCAGAAAGGATTGTCGCGCATGAATACTTCGCCAATGACAGGTATGACCGGCTTGCGGTTCCCGTTCACTACCGGGATATTTTTAAATGCCGCCGCCGATCTGGAGAGCACCTCATTTAAGCCATTTGCGCCATTTTCGAGGGAATAAATCACCTCATCGAGATACTTTTTGTACACAGAATCAGTCATGCCCTTAACCACTTCATAAGGCCTGCGTTCCTGCTGCATTTTCCGCAGCAGATCAACAGCCACCATGCCTTTCCAGGCCGTAAACCTGAATTTTGTAGACTTCCCTGCTGCCATGGTTTCATAGGAATCATCATTGGCAGGTGAAATAATTTCTGCATCCTGGAACCCCAGCCGGTCAAAGATCTTACGCTGCAGCTGGTTATACTGGCCAAAACGGCAAGGGCCATTGTGGTCGGGCATAAAAAAGGCCACTTTTTTAGGATCTATACCCGGCTCCATCAGCTTTGAGAGAAAGCTACCCGTGGTACAGGTCATAGGAAAACATTCCTGGGAAGAAGTGTGTTTTCTTGCGAGGGCTAAGGCATGCTCGTCGGTCATCGGCAAAACCTCTGATCGGATTCCGCAACTTCTGACAGCTGCAGAGACAGCATAGGCAGCATCCCTCATATAAGGGAAATAAATAACACGATCGTCGTTGAAGTGCCTGGTAAATAAAACCGGGGCAACTGGCTTAGTTATAGAATGAATCTTGCGGTACCCGTTCAGGCTGTCAAGAAATGCTTCACACCGGGTGAGTAGCCCGGCATCGGCACTGTGTTCATCCACCTCCAGCAAAAGATAAGGTTTACCCTTCATCTCATCACGGACAAAATGATGCAGGAAGGAATCCGGTCCGCACCTGAAATTGCTAAGATAAATGGCAAACAAATTCTCGGTCTGACTCACTATTTTAGCGGCAGAAAGAATCTTTTGCCCATTAGGCCAGTACATTTTAGGATAGTCTTCAAAGACATTTATCGAGTGCAATGGCAGGTAATCCATCGGGATTGGCAGGATGTCCATATTGATCAGCTTCTCAACAAGATTCAGGTTCAGCATGGTATCTGAAGAATTATAAGGCCTTCCTATGATGGCCATTGCCCTTTTGTCTTTCGGGAGATTTTGCATTACTTCTGCACCACGCAGCCTCAGCGATGCTTCGAAAGAGCTTTGTGCTTCATCAGCCTTTTTGAAGGCACGAATAACTTTAGAGGAAGGAACTCCAAATTTCTCTTTCATAAAACCGGATAGTTCCCTGTAAATTACTTTATCCGAAAACCGGAAATGAAGTGTCGGGATCAAAAGCTTACCGACATTCTCATCGTTGTGCATGGCTCCCCTTACCATAAACGGATAGGACTGAATCCAGGGGCAGTTGCAGTTACTGGTGACATTGTTCTTCGCAGCTTTGGCATTTACAATAAACGGAATAAAAACATAATCCACACTCTTTTCCAGAAGATTATGGACATGCCCATGCATCACTTCTACCGGGAAACAGGTCTCCGCAATGATGGATTCAAGAGAAGTTGTGACAATTTTTGAATCCGTTTCATCAGAAACCACTACCCTGAATCCAAGTTCCCTGAAGAAAGTTCGCCAAAATGGGAATTGATTGTAATAAAGCATCAATCCACGGGGAATGCCGATGGTTGTCTTGTCGCCCCGGGCAGTTTCCTCCACATAGTCGCCAACCAGTAATTTTAGCCTTTCTTTAAATAAATTGGGTATATCCATCCCTCTGCCTTTGCGATCGGCAACCTCCCACCTGTCACATCTCCCGCCAAAATACAGTGGTTTCTTTTCCCCCTCGATCTGCACCATTTGTACTTCGCAATCATTGGAACAATGCTTGCAGGTGAACTTTTTGAGGGAGAAGGGTAGTTTTGAAACCCCAAACCCCTTGAACCTTGATTTTTCATCAGGGTTCTTTACATCCCGCGCCAGAATGGCTGCTCCAATTGCCCCTGTGACATCAAAATGGGGTGGGATGATTATCTGCTTGCCGGTAACTTCTTCGAATGCTGCCACGACCGACTTATTGTTGGTTACGCCACCCTGAAAGAAGATTTTATTCCCGATTGGCTTGGTTCCGACCACTTTCTGTATGTAATTCAAGACGATGGAATAAGCCAGACCTCCTATCAGGTTTTCTTTGGTCTCCCCTTTTTGCTGGTGTGAGTTAAGGTCCGACTCCATAAAAACAGTGCAACGGTCGCCCAGACAGCATGGATGCTGTGAACTTAATGCCATATTTCCAAAGTCATTGACAATGTTGATATTCAGTTTTTCTGCCTGTTCCTCCAGGAAGGATCCGGTACCGGCAGCGCAGACCTTGTTCATTTCGAAATCAACTACTACTCCCTTTTCAATGCGGATATATTTCGAATCCTGACCCCCGATTTCGAAAATGGTGTCTACCGTAGGATCAAACGCAATGGCAGCAGTCGCCTGCGCCGTAATCTCATTTTGAATGGTGTCTGCGCCGATAAAATCACCGGTCAGATACCGTCCGGAACCCGTAGTTCCAGCAGAGATAACCTCCACTGACTCTCCTACTTCCTCAAATATTTCTGCTAGTCCCAGCCTGATGGCATCCAATGGTTTGCTGGCAGTTGGCAGGTATCTCCGCGCAATCACATTGTTTTTTGCATCGATAAGCACAATATTGGTACTCAATGAACCAACATCAACACCCAGGCTCACAGGAAATTTTGGTACAGCATCTGCACCTGGCAGGAGGGTGAAATATGGCCTTAAACCGGTCGGGACCGGAGTAACCTCCCTTTGGTAGACTGCCTTGGATTCTCTGAGTGGTGCATGGTATTTCTTGGAGGTTGAATCTCCGGCAAGGAACTCCTCCAGGGCGGACAGGCCTTTGTATCCATTGATCTTTGATCCATCTTCAATCGTAGTCATTACTGCACCAATGGCACCCATACAGGCATGATGTTCAGGAATAATCAATTCTCCTTTCCCAAGACCCAGAACCTCCTCAAATGCCCTGACCATACCAATATTTGCTGCCACGCCCCCATGAAAAATTATTGGTTTCCGGAAAACTTTGCCACGCCCGAGGGTACTTTTAAAATTCCTGGCAACTGCGAAACAGAGCCCGGCAACGATATCATGCAGGGGAGTAGCAATCTGCTGAAGATGAATCATGTCACTTTTTGCAAACACACTGCATCTGCCTGCAATCCGTGGCGGATTAACCGATTTCAGGGAAAGCTCCCCAAACTCCTTTACGATGGAGACACCAATTCTTTTGGCCTGCTGATCCAGGAACGAACCTGTCCCGGCGGCACATAAGGTATTCAATGCAAAATCTGACAACTGAGATTTATTGGCTACAACCTTGTGCTCCATGAAGATCAGTTTAGAGTCCTCACCCCCCATTTCAATAATGGTCCGGACTTCAGGATAGAGCCTTGCCACTGAAGTTGACTGGCTGATAATTTCGTTCACGAAACTTCCGCCCAGCAACTCACAAGCCTGTTTTCCGCCTGTTCCGGTAAAGGCGATATCTCCGACGTTTTCGGCACCAATATTGGAAATCAGCTTGGCCAGTACCTCTTTAAGTACATGGAAAGGTCGGCCATGACAGAAATCATACCTGGTATCAATGACCTTGCAGTTGAAATCCATAACAGCAGTGTTGATGGATATTGAACCAATATCCATCCCGATTTTTACCTTGTCAGACTCGTTGGGCAGGTTGGCAGGTGACAGATTCATTGTCAAAAGTTATTTTTGAATAATAAATTAGACCTGGTTTAAAAGACAGATCTGCAACCAATCTTATTCAAAAGCAATGTGGCAACAGCAAAAAGGGCAATAAAATTTGCAGGTAATTTTTATCTAATTTACATAATTATTAAAATATATCAATAGATGTCGTGTGAGGACCCTTAAAATTTATCGGAAATAATAAAATCTCAGACTTTCCCGGGGTAATTTGCAGCATCATTAGGTCAGTAAAGCGGTAAATCCGTCAATTTTCCTGTTGAAATTCCGGATCTTGTCTGGGCAGGAATTGGGATCCCTTAACAGGCAAAAAAAAGCCCTGATTTTAAAAATCAGGGCCCTTTGGTATATTGTAAAAATTTTATCCGAGGTATGTTTTAAGCAGCTTGCTCCTTGATGTATGACGAAGGCGGCGGATAGCCTTTTCTTTAATCTGACGCACACGTTCGCGTGTAAGACCAAAATGTTCTCCGATTTCCTCCAGCGTCATTTCCGTGCTGGCAATTCCGAAAAACATGCGGATTATATCTGCCTCCCTTTCTGTAAGTGTTGCAAGTGAGCGTTCAATTTCACGGGAGAGGGATTCATCTATGAGGGCACGGTCGGCATTGGGCGAATCATTGTTGATAAGTACGTCAAGCAGACTATTGTCTTCTCCGTCAACAAATGGTGCGTCGACTGAAACGTGGCGACCGGAAACACGGAGGGTATCAGCAACTTTCTCAGCTGGAAGTTCCAACTGATCAGCAAGTTCCTCCGGTGAAGGCCTTCTCTCATGCTCCTGTTCAAACTTGGAATAGGCTTTGTTGATTTTATTCAATGAACCAACCTGATTCAGCGGGAGACGGACAATACGTGACTGCTCAGCCAATGCCTGCAGAATTGACTGTCGAATCCACCATACCGCATAGGAGATAAATTTAAAACCCCTTGTTTCATCAAATTTCTCAGCTGCCTTGATCAAACCTAAATTACCTTCATTGATAAGGTCAGGCAGGCTCAGACCCTGGTTTTGGTACTGTTTTGCAACAGAAACCACAAACCTCAGGTTGGCCCTGGTAAGCTTTTCCAGAGCAGCCTGATCGCCTTTCTTGATCCGTTGCGCTAACTCAACTTCCTCTTCAACAGAAATTAGTTCTTCTTTGCCGATTTCCTGAAGATATTTATCAAGCGAAGCGCTCTCACGGTTCGTAATTGACTTGGTAATTTTTAGTTGTCTCATGCTCTGGGATTAAAAGTCTGCAAAGATAGTAATAAAGTTCGTCCGAACAATAACAAATCTATTGCTACAAGGTACGATTTATTCGTTTAAATCAAAAACATAGTAAGTCCATTTTCCATCCGGGTAAACACCTTCCACAAGCACTGGTTTTTTACTGCTGCTTTGTGCCAGAACCCTTTTGATATCCTCAACACTCCCGACTGAAATTTTGTTTACATCAGTGATGATGAATCCAGGCCTTACTCCAGTATTTTTAAGTTTTCCACTGCTTAGATTAAGTACCTGCACACCCTGGTCGATATTCAGACGTTCCTTGTCCTTGATGGATATTTCGCCAAACTCGGCACCCAGCAAAGAAAAAGATTCTTTCACAATGGAGGTATTTCCCTTCATATTTCTAAGCGTCACATTGAAGGATTTTTCAACTCCATCCCGCTTGACAACAACAGCAACCAGGTCGCCCGGGCGATGTTTCCCAACCTGTTCCTGAAGTTCTGCCTTTGAATTGACTTTCGTGCCATTAATAGACAGGATAACGTCTCCCTTTTTAATACCGGCCGATCTTGCAGCTCCATCCTCGGCTGTTTCATCAATGAAAACTCCTTCGATCTTTCCAAGATTTTCACTTTTAGCCAGCTCATCATCGATGTTCCGTATGGTTACTCCAAGCAAAGCCCTTTGTACCTGGCCAAATTTTCTCAGATCATCCACCACCTTGTGCACGATTGAAGCTGGGATGGCAAATGAATATCCCGAATAACTCCCTGTCCTGGAAGCAATCGCAGTGTTGATGCCAACCAGCTCTCCTCGGGCGTTCACCAGGGCACCTCCGCTGTTTCCAGGGTTAACGGCAGCATCGGTCTGAATAAATGATTCCATAGGCATCTGGCCGCTCATTATGCCTATGCTTCTGGATTTGGCACTGACAATACCGGCGGTTACAGTTGACGTCAGGTTGAAAGGATTTCCGACCGCCAACACCCATTCTCCGGGCTTTAAGGCTTCAGAATCCCCCCAGGATAAAACTGCCAGGTTCTTTGCTTCAATTTTTACCAGGGCAATGTCAGTATTGGTATCCCGCCCGATAACCTTGGCAGAAAACCTCCTGTTGTCATTGAGTATCACATCAATATTTTCAGCTCCATCAATAACATGGTTATTGGTAACAATATAACCATCATCACTGATGATAACTCCTGAACCTGCAGACATACTGTACTGAGGCTCCTGGTTGTTTCCTCCCCTGGGACCGAAGAAAAATTCATACAACTGGTTACTGCTGTCGTACATGGAATTCTTTGTCTTGGTTGTAATATGGACAACAGCAGAAATACTCTTTTCCGCTGCCTGTGTCAGGTCCGGCAATTGCACCTGGGGCTGAAGCGGCGGAGTATAACGTGAAAGCTGGACGGGAGTAGTTTCCGCCACAACGGCTGGTTTTGCGTTATTGGTTAATTGTGAATACAAAATGAGAGCCAAAATTGCTCCCAGAAAGGCAAATGCCAAATAGGATGCACTTTTTTTAATCGTGTTCATGAGTATTAAATTTTAAAATTTGATATAAAAAATATCTCAAATTTTGTACCATTCAGAAGGGAACGTACACCATATTAGACGCAAAACAGGATTAAAAGTAATGCTGATTAACAAACTTTAACTTCCAATAAGCCCGGCAACCAATATTGCTACTCTGCAATGACAAAATTTCACATTCAACGGGCTGCTGTTTAGTATTCCACCAAAACTGAAAGTCTCTAAAAAAAGACCACGGAAAAAATTCAAAAAACTCATTTACAGCAAAATAACTTTCGCGTCCAAGTCGAATCGTCCATAATAAAGACGATTTGTCAAATTGTCAGTTCCTGTCTGTATCTATTTCTGGGGAACATTGAACCACTTTGAAAGAGGCTCGGAGGGTTCATAATTTTTTATATAATCGATGGCTTCCTGTGGGCTGGAAGCGATAAAATACATCTCCCGGTAATTGTCTTTGGCAAAAGTTTCGAGGTAAGCTTTTTCAAACTGTTCGAGCAAAGGATTGTAATAGCCGTTGGTATTGACAAATACCACTGCCTTGTTGTGGTAATTAAGTTGCTTCAGGGTAATAACCTCCAATATCTCCTCAAGGGTACCAAATCCTCCAGGCAGGGCTATAAAAGCACTGGATCGTTTTCTCATCAAGTATTTGCGCTCCCGCATATTGGGTGTAATAACCTGCTCATGGTCGTCCGGATTAGACAAACGGTGGGAATGAATCAGCTCAGGAATTATACCAACAGTGCGAGCCCCACCAGCTCTGGCGGCCTCTGCACATGCGTGCATCAATCCAACATTTGCACCGCCATAAATAAGGTTCCAGCCCGACGAACCAATCAGCCTGCCAAGTGCCCGGGCATCCTCGAAATAGACTTCCGGAATTGCATTGCTGGAGGAAGAGAATACACAAATGTTCATCACTTTAGATTTTGGGTTTTCGATTCATGCTTCAAAAGAAAAAACAGAACCGCGACAATAGTACCTGGCAGATTTAAAAATCAAAAACACTTCGCCAAAAACCACAATACTGCAATTTCTTATGCGAAGTGTAATTAAAGATTAAAAATCCAGAATAAAAATTCCCTTAAGCGTCAATATTTGCATAGGTTGCATTGTCCTCAATAAATTTCCGGCGCGGAGGAACTTCATCGCCCATCAGCATTGAGAATACATGATCAGATTACGCAGCATTTTCGATCTCTACCTGGCGCAAAGTGCGTCTTTCAGGATTCATGGTGGTATCCCACAACTGTTCCGCATTCATCTCACCCAAACCTTTGTAACGCTGAACGTGGACGCTTTTCTCATTACCTGAGGCCCATTCTTCAATGATCTTAAGTCTTTGGGGTTCTGTCCAGCAATATTGTTCCTGCTTTCCCTTTTTGATAAGGTAGAGAGGTGGTGTTGCAATATATATGTGGCCATTCATGATCAGGTCATGCATATACCGGAAGAAAAATGTCATGATCAGTGTGGCAATGTGAGAGCCATCAACATCAGCATCGGTCATGATAATGATCTTATTGTATCTCAGCTTTGAAATATTCAGCGCCTTGGGATCCTCATCTGTACCTATGGAAACTCCGAGTGCCGTGTATATATTCCGAATTTCCTCACTGTCAAAGACCCTGTGAGGCATGGCCTTTTCCACATTCAGAATTTTTCCCCTGAGCGGAAGGATGGCCTGAAAACTCCTGTCGCGGCCCTGCTTAGCCGTACCGCCTGCAGAATCTCCCTCGACAAGATACAGTTCGCAGCGCTCCGGATCTTTCTCCGAACAGTCGGCAAGTTTTCCTGGCAGTCCGCTGCCGGTTAACACGTTTTTCCGCTGGACAAGCTCCCTGGCCTTGCGCGCGGCATGACGGGCAGTGGCCGCAAGGATCACTTTGTTAACGATAATTTTGGCTTCTCTTGGATGCTCCTCCAGATAATTACTGAGCATTTCGCTGACTGCCTGATCGACAGAGGCGCTGATCTCAGAATTGCCCAGCTTGGTTTTGGTCTGACCTTCAAACTGTGGCTCCTGAACCTTACAGGAGATGACAGCTGTAAGCCCTTCACGAAAGTCATCACCGGAAATTTCAAACTTAAGTTTCTGGAACATTCCGCTGTTTTCGGCATATGCCTTCAACGTCCTGGTAAGTCCCCGCCTGAAGCCGGTCAGGTGTGTTCCCCCCTCTATGGTATTAATATTGTTGACATAGGAATGAACGTTCTCTGTAAAAGAGTTGTTATAGCACATGGCAATCTCAACAGGGACATCATTCTTCTCTGTGGAAATATTAATGGTTTCCTCAATGATGCGTTCACGAGTCCCATCCAGGTAATCCACGAATTCTGACAATCCGGCCTCAGAATAAAATACTTCCTGCTTGAAAGCACCATCGGCCTCTTTGACTCTTTCATCAGAAATTGTCAGTCTGATTTTCTTGTTTAGGAATGACAGTTCACGCAAACGGGCAGATAATATGTCGAACTTGAATTCTGTGGTTGTAAAAATGGTGTCGTCAGGCATGAACGTAATGGTAGTTCCGGTATGATCGGTCTCCCCAATGATCCTGACATCCCCTTTCGGAGCGCCTTTGGAATATTCCTGCTCCCATATTTTACCGTCGCGGTGAATTTCCGCGCGGAGCAAAACGGACAGTGCATTGACACAGGATACCCCTACCCCATGCAGTCCGCCAGAAACCTTGTAACTTTCCTTGTTAAACTTTCCACCGGCATGCAGCACCGTAAGGACCACCTCCAGGGCTGACTTGTTTTCACCCACGTGGAGTTCAGTCGGGATACCACGCCCGTCATCGATGACAGTTACGGAACCATTTTCATTAATGATGACCTGTATAATATTGCAATGTCCGGCCAATGCCTCGTCAATGGAATTATCAATTACCTCGTATACAAGATGATGCAATCCCCTGATGTTTACATCCCCGATGTACATCGCCGGACGTTTTCTAACTGCTTCCAGTCCTTCCAGGACCTGAATACTATCCGCGCCATAGCTAATTTCCGCGGCCGATTTTATGTTCTTGGCTTCACTCATGATCAATATAATTTTCTACGCTAAACTCACCATCAATAATGTGATAATCAGGATTTTAATCTTTCACCTGAAAATTGAAAAATCATTGAATGGATAATGATTACTCCTGCTTTTAGAGAGCAGACAAATGTAGCTATAATTCGCCAAACAGCCAAGAAATTTTTCAGAAAGTGAGGCTTGCTCCAACTTTAAAACGGATGCCCTGAACTGTATAACCATACCACGGTTCATCCTTCCTGTTGAGAAGATTTTCAATCCTTCCGATGAAATGCAAATGATCCGTAATCCTGTATTTTGCGCCCAGGTTCAGCTCAGTCATGGCATCGGCTTTCAGATAAATAGGCGGGGGCGGCAGTGAGGAAGCGACAGGGGGAAGATAGTATTGCAGCATCACATTTCTTGGCCCCGTAAAAAACAATTCAGCGATAGCACTCAATTGGTCAGTCACCTTAAACTCCGAGGATGTATTCAGGATAAAATCCGGTTTGTAAAGAGGCTTTTCCAGGGAGGTTACCTGGTAATTGTAAAAATGACCGGACAGAAGCAGGAAAACCGATGACGTAATGTAAGAGAGATCTGCTGAAAAATCCATGGTACCCAAATCATCATAAACAACTTCAAAAGCATTGTTGTAGGTAAGGTCCGCCAGGGAAGGACTTGCTTTACCTGACCTGTTTTCAACCCTGGTCACAAAGAAATATTCATCTTCGGCCTTTCCATATTTTATGCCGAGATTGAAAGCAAGCGGAGTAGCGATTTTACCCTTTACTCCACCTGATACAACATACTTGCGGTTGGTAGGTTTCACGTAAAGGAAAGGATTGACATACCTGTTTTCTTCAGCTATTTTAGAATAGGTATTATTGCTGAGTGATCCGTCAAGCCCTGCATACAGGCTAAAACTGTTGTCTGCCAGTTGCAGCGAAAGATCGGCTTTGGGATAAGGCTTGAAAGTAGTGCCACTAGCTTCATTGAAAACAGCAAACAGATTAACTCCTCCTGAAATGGCTAAGATTTCGTTCTGGTAAAACATTGCAGGTGAGAGCTGCAGCCAGGAACTTTTGGGTGATGTAACCACTGAAAAAGCAAGATCTTCCGACACATTCTCTGTTTCATAATGGGCGAAACCAGCCCTTAGTTTTCCTGTGAAACCCCCAAAATCATAGCTGAAATCACCCTTGAAACAGGTAGCCTTTTCAACCTGCTCGGTAGTTGTGTTGAAGTAGCCCAGGTTAATTCCGGCATCAAACTTAAGCGCAGAAGATGAGGACGAGTTACTTTTCACCATGAAATTAAAATTTCCCAGCTGATGCACCTGGTCCTTGTTGAAATATTTCACGAAATTATCAGTCATGATATCAGCCGGAATTTCAACCGGATAACCATAATAACGGTTGTTGTCCCTTTGATAGGTGATATCAGATGAAATAGTTACCCCTTCAGCAACAAAACTTCCGAAAACTGCAGCCTTGCTACTGCTATAAGGTACATCAGTGGTACTCCCTCCCCTTAGCCTAACATTGCCGCCCATGGAGGAAATATGGTTCAGCTGAATCCCAATTGTGCCATTCTGCATGTTGGGATTATTCAGGTAGAGATCCACAAAAGGAGTAATATAGCTCCCAAAACCACCGCTGATTTTTCCATACCCCGGATATTTAACTTCTCTTTGAAACTGGCTGGAGGCCTTTAGCACTGAGGCTTTGTGACCACCCGCAACAGGGTGGCTGACAATCCTGTAGTTTAAATCCGGTCTGAAAGTAGTAGTATCATTGATTTCAGGCAACAGGTTAATTTTAGCTGCACCGGAGACTGTTGGCCTGTAAGCTTTTACCACCTCAACCTCCTGGTTCAATCTGGTGGTATCCTTCTGACCAAAGGCAGCAAAGCCAAAAAATGCCAGCAGCACAGACAGGAAGGAAGATGGGGTGATATATCTATGGATCATAGGTCGTTCTAACATCGTTTATTTTTTTTGTTCAAGTATTTTCAGATAAGCAGAAGCCTCTTCTACAATGCCGTCATCTTTGACCTCATAATTCTCAATCACGCTTTTGAGGGTATTGGTTGCCTGGAAAAGATCGTTCATCTTTTCGTAAATGTGAGCCAGTAATATAAAGCTCTTGCCCAGCCAGTATTTCTGCGGACTATTCTTTCCGATGAAATCCATCACTTCGTTTTCGGCATCTTTCAGCCTGTTATTGTCTGAATAATATTTACAAACATTGTATTTTGCCTCAGCACCTTCCTTGGATTTGGGATCTGACGAAAGCTTTCTCCACAATGGAAGGGCTTTTGCCTGGTCTTTGAGTGCTTCGTAGGCTTTGGCAGATTTATAACTGCTCTCCCTGTCAAGTTCAGGGGCAATCTTACCGCTGCTTCGTATCTTCCACCCGACTTTAACAACCTCGTCCCAATTGCCCAGTTCGTACTGGCACCGCATGATACCAACAGAAGCAGCCAGCATATTGGCAGGGGCGCCGCTCAATTTTTCTATCCGGTTAAAATAGTCCAGTGCGCGTGTGTATTCCCTTGCATCGAATGACAATCCGGCGGCCTTATTGAGCGCGCTTTCGGTAAACAAATTATCCGGTTCTGAAAGGACTGCCTCATAATCCCGCAGCGCTTCCTCCATCCTTCCATCATTGTAGGCAATCTCCGCCCTGTAAAAGTGTGCATTCACAGTGAAGTTCCCTTCAGGAAAAGTGGTGAGGTATTTGGACAATTGGTCGGAAGCATTGGAGGCATGAGCCATATATTGCTTTTCTGCAGTTGAATAGGTGAGGGAGTCCTGCTCATTCTGGGATGGTGTGGCACCATTCCCCAGTTTCCGGGTATAAGAAATATACTCATCGACCTGGTTGTTCTCCAGGTAATTGTTCTTTATTCCGGTTAGGGCCCCCCGGGCTTCTTGGGTATCAGGGTAACGGTCGATTACCTCCTTGTAATAGGCTATTGAAACATCGTACTGATTCTGGTTATAAGCAATCAGCCCAAGTTGCGCCAGGGCTTTGGGGATTAAAATGCTCCCGGGATACCTGGCAATCAAATCCTTGTAGCTTGCTTTGGCCCCCTCCGGATCGTTCATTTTTTCGCGGGCCTTGCCTGTTTCAAAGATAGCGTCATCACAATAAGGAGATTCCGGATATTTCGAGAGAAGGGTCTTAAGATCTTCTATTTTGGCTGGCTGATCCTGCATCAGTCCGTGCGTAAATGCTTTCTGGAAATGGGAATAGTCGGCATCAGCGGCATTGACGTCAATGGCATTCTGGTAATTAGCCAATGCTGCATCATAATTCCTGTTTGCGTAATTACAATCACCCAGCCTGTTGTATACGTCACCCACCAGGTTGTCATTTTTTCCGCTGGCATATTCCTTGAATTTCCCAAAACAGAATGCCGCCTGGGATAAGTCCTGCCTGTTAAAATAATGATATCCCATATTGTAAAAGGAGGTAGCATACTCATCCATCCTTGTGCTACCCGGCAAAGACTGGAATTTTTTGTACTCCGCAAATGCTGCGTCCGTCCTGCCTAACCGGTAAAGTGATTCTGCCTTCCAATACTGTGCCCGTGCCTTAAAATCGGGATTGAACGAACCATTCTCAAGGGATTTGTCAAACAGGCGCAGGGCCGCTGCGAAGTTCAGGTCACGGAACAGTTCCAGTCCACGGTAAAGTGATACCCTCTGGTAAGCTTTTTTTACTGACGGGTTCTTCACCTTGATACGGTCCATCGAGGCAAGGGCATCCTTGTAATTGTGCGTGGTCATGAAAACATTAACGAGATACTTGTATGCTTCGTCATTTTCCTTGGCATCGGGATATTCGGCAATATATTTGTCCAGAGCCCGTATTGATTCATTGAATGGTGAATAGTCCAGCTCGTAGGTGGCTTTGGCATACTGGAAAAGGGCATCCTTGCGAATTTTGGGATCAAATTTCATTTCGGAGGCATGCTGAAAGGCCATCAGACCCTTCTTCTTTTCGCCCCTCTTCATATAAAGTCCTCCAAGTTGATAATAGGTACCTTGTGAAATGGCGTCATTTTGCTGAATGGACTTCTCATACCACCGGATTGCCTCGTCTGTCCGGCCACTTTTCTCCTCACAAAATCCGGCTACATAGCAGTCGGCCCGGCTCACTTCCTTGGTCTTGAAATACTTATCTATCAGCTCAGTTGCAGCATCATATTCCTCCAGCTGGTAATCAGAAATAATCAGTACCCTGGCGACTTCGAATTTTCTCTCTTCAGGAGCCCTGGCAAGCAATGGAACTCCTTGTTTTACAACCTCCCCGTATTTTCCCTTTGCAAAATCTACCTGGATCTGGTAATAGGGTATGAGTTTGAAATATACCGGTGTATTCTCAAGTTTCTTCAGTTCAGAAAGCGCATCATCGTAAGCCCCATCCAGGTAACTGATATGGGCCCAATAGTATTTTGAACCATCGCCGATGGCCCCCTTGTTATTCCTCAACTGGTTAAAATTGCTCTTAGCCTTTGCTTTATCTCCCGTTTCCAGCAGTGAGACCCCTGTATTGAAAGTGTATTTATCCCGTTCTGCCCGCGTCAGGGAGGAGGTTTCCATCTTCCCGTACAATTGAAGGGTCTCCTTGTAGTTTTTCCTGTTGAATGTGAGGTCGGCAAGCCTGAAGAGCGCCGCATTGACATACGGCGATCCGGGCTGTCTGTCAACAAACTGTTTAAGATCTGCCTCACCGGTGGAATTTCCCAGCTCCAGCCTGGAAGCAGCGATAAAGTATACTGAGGCATCCGATAGTAAAACATCTTCCCTGGTCCGGACCTGCTCAAAAAGGTAAATAGCGGATCCGTAATTGCCCTCATTGAACAGGCCGACCCCCTCTTTAAAAAGGTTGGCAGTTGAATTTGCCGCAGTCCCTGCATCCTGGGCATAACCAGCGATGCCAAAAATGAACAGGGTAACTAAAATTGATACAACTTTTTTTATCATGGATCTCATACGAGTCTGTTTCTGTCACCGGTTGGTAATATGCCACACTTAAAGTCCCCCGGAAGGCGTATTTTTAGATTTCGGCACATCGCCAAAAAAACCTAAATTTGTGCTTCAGGGCAATTACAAAATTAGGATTTTATCAATACTTAACTCATGGCAGAAGAAATTATAAGACTGAAAAATGCAGACATTTATCAACAGGAGAGTTTGGTGTTGAAAGATGTGAACCTTACTGTCAATAAAGGAGATTTCGTTTATATAACAGGAAAAGTAGGAAGCGGTAAAACTAGTCTTCTGAAGGTCCTTTACCATGAATTACCCATCAAAAACGGCGATGGATCCATCCTTGGCTATTCTTTGGTTAAGATAAAACTGAAGGAGATCCCATTTCTCAGAAGGCGGCTGGGAATAATTTTTCAGGATTTCCAGCTTCTTGGCGACAGGTCTGTTGAGAAAAATTTTGAATTCGTTCTGCGGGCTACCGGCTGGAAGCAGGAAAATGCCATCAGGGAACGAATCGATGAAGTACTGAAACTGGTTGAAATGCCAAATGCCGGGGAAAAAATGCCACACCGTCTTTCGGGTGGTGAACAGCAACGTATTGTGATCGCCCGTGCGATGCTAAATAATCCACAGATTATTCTGGCAGATGAGCCGACGGGAAATCTTGACCCGTCAACTTCTGAGAAGCTGATGACGTTGCTGCACGAAATCAACAAGGAGGGAGTTACTGTTGTTATGGCAACACATGATTATGAGATGATCAGAAAATTCCCTGCCAAACAAATTGTTTGTGAAAACGGAGAACTGAAAGACCTGGCTATACCTTCCGAACCCCTTGACTTTGACATGTTGCTCGACAAATAAGGGACGCTTCATAAATACCGGCATTTTCTAAGACAAAAGATCCGGGCTATTTACCGGATTGCGGCAATAAAAAGTTTGCCGGGGCCGACACAATTTTATTACTGCTGCATGTACAAGCTGATTCCCAATTTTTCTCTCAAGGACAACAACAGTTTCGGGCTCGATTCAAGGGCTGGTTACTGGCTGACCCTGAATACTGCGGATGACTGGAAAACCGCAATTGAAGCCTATCCTCACCTTTTGGAGGAAGAAAAACTGATCCTGGGAGGAGGAACCAATATATTGTTTCTTTCGGATTTTGACGGATTGGTAGTTTCTCCCATGGGCTACGGTTTCCATATTTTGCAGGAGGATGATCAAATCATAGATATAGAAGCAGGTGCTGGCGAGGAATGGGATGACTTTGTCTCCTGGAGTGTTGAACGTAATTTTTATGGAGCAGAAAATCTGTCCCTGATACCTGGCAAGGTCGGTGCAGCGCCTGTCCAGAACATTGGGGCATATGGCGTGGAGGCTGAATCGATAATTACGAAGGTGAATGGCTTCGACCTTGAAACCTCCATACCAGGATGTTATAAGGCAGAAGAATGTAATTTCAGTTATCGCTCAAGCATCTTCAAGGAGAGACTTGCCAACCGCTTTGTGATTACTTCTGTTGAGTTCAGACTGAAGAAACAGGGAGAACTTCTGACAGGATACGGAGACCTGAAAAATGCGCTCCGGGAAGTTGGTGAGCCCAATCTGCAAAACCTGAGAAATGCAGTTATACAACTCAGGAGGTCCAAACTTCCGGATCCCAAAAAACTGGGCAATGCCGGAAGTTTTTTTAAGAATCCCGTTGTTTCTGAAGAAATCGCATCTGACCTGGCTGAACTCCTGCCCGGACTTCCGGTATACCACACCTTTGAGGGATATGTCAAAATAGGAGCCGGATTTTTAATTGAGAAGGCAGGCTGGAAAGGTCACAGATCCGGCCATGCCGCCGTGCATGACCTACAGGCACTGGTGCTGGTGAATACAGGTAAAGCAACAGGCCATGACATTCTTAAACTTGCAGAAATGATCCGCATCGATGTTTTCCAAAAATTCGGCATAATGCTTGAATATGAAGTACGGGTCATCGGGAACCAGGGACACGATTCAATCAATCAGGATACCGTACTTGCCCAGTAATCCGGCTATCCCCGGCAGGGAGAACCTGGCTCCCCTGAGACGGTTAAGTTCCGGATCAATCGAATAACCGGAAGAAGTCCTGAAATCAGCTTTCTCCAGAATCGTATTTTCAAATACGGCACCGGACAGATCGCAATTATCAATCAATGAATTACTTAAATCACATTCGGTAAAATCTGTTTCAACCAGATTACAATTGGCGAACCTGGACCTTCTCAGGTTCAACCGGTAAAATGAGGCAAGATTGAGCATGCAATGGTCGAATAAGATCGAAAAAAGGAAGGGGTTACAGTTTTCAAAATGCACCCCCAGAATTTTGCATTCCCTGATGCTGACCTCCCTGAAAGCAGCCTGTGAAGTCTTTACCAGGCTCAGATTACAATTGATGAAGTTACATTCTGCAAAAACAATTCCTGAAAGATCGCAGTTTGAAAAATTACAGTCACTGAAGTTGCATCGGTCATATTCTCCTTTTGGCAATCCCCCGGCTGAGAAATCGATCTTCTTATAATCCTTTGTTTCAAAATATTGAACACCCATAATGTCAGCCAGATTTAATTGAGCCAGAGGGTCAGCGTTTCGATGGCTTTTTTCTTCAAAGGCTCGGGCATATTGGATATTCTGCTCCTGTGACTGCCGCCTGGTTGTACCACCTTAACCACCCCCGGGTTTCTTCCCCCTGAAGCGGCAGAAGCTGACCAGGGATCGATTCCGCCATAAATCATCATCACCTTTGTCGCATTTTTCTTCAGGTATCGATCAACCTTATTGCTGACACCCGGGTCGAAAGGAAAAATCTGATCCTTATCCAGGAAAAGCTTGTCCATGTAATTGTCCATATTCCTGGTTTCAATTACTTTTCTGAAAGGTTTTGTGTTGTATGCGTAATACCCCAGCTGCCTCCTTGCCTGCACAAAGAACGGGGCCGTTGATTTGCCGCTTTCAATATCAAAATAGGAACAGGAACTCACCTTCTGCCAATATTTAAACAAGTCAGCATCGCTGGAGGTAAGCACAGGTATTTCCTTGACACTGTGACCCCACTGCCAGAAAGAAAATGAAAATTCCAGAACGGAATAATCGTAAATCTCTCTTTGTGGCGCTTTGAACAGGTACTTTTTCTCACTGCACAATTTTTCAAACATCGGCATCAATTTGTCCTTGCGACGCAGCACCTCCAGTTGGAAATCCCTGACCATCTGCCTTTCGCTTCTGCTTCCAACCTCCTTTTCGATGAATCGGGGATGCCTCATTTCCTGATCAGAAAAATTAAGCGGGGCCACATATGGAACTGAAACCTCAACATCGTCGGGGTAAAGAGTACGGTGAAAAAGAGTGGTTTCACCACCTTTACTGATTCCTGTGCTAACCCATTTTGCCTTATAAATCTGCCTGAACAACTGAACGACATGGTGTTGATCCGCTGCTGCATTTTCTACGGTAAGGTACCTCCAGTTGATTGTATCCGGGACTGATTTGCCAAAATACCTGTGTTCGACGAATATCTGATTGGCTTTAAGTATTGGACACAGCTCTTCAAGGTGCCTTTTTCCGGCAGCATAACCTCCTCCGTAACCTTCAGTGACAAAGACAACGGGCCTGTCATAGGCCAGGTGAGACAGAAAAACCCTTTGTGAAAAATATCCCTTTTCAGGATGCTGATGATCAACCGGTTGCTTGATTCTGACAGCATATGCCTCGCTGAAAAAAGGATTCTGCTCCATCTTTTCAACCGAGACAACATCAGGAAGGGCTTTGATTCTCTCTGCCAATGACTGGGCAACCAGCGGCTGAAAAGCAACCAAAAGAAAAAATGACAACAGGGCAAACCGCCTGGTTCCGCAAATTTGGATCGACATACCTGGTTAAAATTTTACAAACAATTAACAATCAATAAGTAACATTCAAAAAATAACACCTCACAGGATTTCCCTTAAATGGTTGCTCCTTGTAATATTTACAGTGAAATGACCCCGTCAATTTCGGAAGCAGTCTTGTAAAGGGCAAGCACCTCGTCCGGATTTTTCATCTCCTGTTTACAGGAAAGAGCAATAAAACGGATGTCCCTGGAAGTCCGGTAGGTAATATCTTCCTGGAACTTAAAAAGCCTTTTGACCTGTTCGAGCTTATCTTTTTCATTCGGAACAATGAACTTGAAGAAATATATCCCAGGCCACTTCTGCCCTGCCCAAAGCATCGTTTTTATCTGATCTGCATCACCACTCATCTTCCCGAAATTTTCAATTGTACAATCATCACTTCACCATATCATTTGAACGAATCCTTTCAATCGTCGTCGTTCTCCATCCCTGCCCCTTGCCTCAGCCACATAAAAATAGACTCCGGGAGTACAAAGTTTGCCACCTGTTTTTCCGTCCCAGGCAGCTATTTCCGATTCCTCCGGGATGTAACCATTGGAAGAAAAATGATGCACCACTTTTCCCCACCTGTTCAAAACGGTGAATTCAAGCGACTGAAGTGATCGTGTTTTGATAATAAGCTTATCATTAACCCCATCCCCGTTAGGGGTAAATACGGGAGCTACTTTTACAAGTGAGGTGTCAATTACGATGTAATCTGGCAAGTAGAAGGTATCACGACATGTCAGCGCCTGGACTGTTTTGGCAGCAACTAGCTTAACACGGTATTTGCCGGAGTTTTCATAGGTATACAACGGATCAACATCATACAGAACCGTCAGGAAGGAATCGACAGCGGAGGTACCGCCGCCCAGGGATTCAAGTACTTTCCTGTCCTTGAAAAGATACCATTCGTAGGATAGCGCGGTCGCCGGCGTGGTCCGGGCGGCGGAGAAATGCAATGGTTCGGGCGATTGCCGGAAGGGGCCCCTGGCCGGTGGCACCATGTGTCCGAGTTACATGGCCACCCGCGAGGAAAAGCACACAACCCGCGCCCGGGCCAACATGCTGCGGCAGATTCTCAATGATCCGCTCGATGCCGACCATCCGTTTGCCAGCGACGAGATCAAGGAGGTGATGGACCTGTGTTTCTCCTGCAAGGCCTGCAAATCCGAGTGCCCGTCGAGCGTCGATATCGCCAAGCTCAAAGCCGAGTTTCTACAACAATACTACGATGCCCGCGGCATCCCGCTGCGGTCTCGGATGATCGCGGCGTTTCCCCGGTTGCTAGGCCTTTCCGCCATGGCGCCATGGGTTTGGAATGCGGTGTTCGGCACGCCCGTCCTGCGTCGTCTCGCCAACCGGATTGCCGGCTTCCATCCGGACCGCACGATTCCGCTGCTAGGAAAAACCACGCTCCGGCGATGGATGTCGCGGCGGCCA
>CAZDLO010000001.1:0-152058 GCA_964506325.1 uncultured Tangfeifania sp. | reverse complement strand
ATTGAAATCGAGTGTGTCGTTCACCATGAGGGCTGACATGATTCCAAGCCTGATTCGGCTTTCAAATACTTTCTGAAGGTTAGAAAAAGAATTCTTCACTGGAAAATTATTATTGTTTAACTATTTACCTGTTTCCGGTTTTCTGGAAACAGGTTCTATTTTTGATGTTCGTACCGGTAATACATCACTGCACCGTAAACGATGTGCATCATTCCAAAACCAATCGTCCATAGAAGCAGTCCATAACTGATAAAAACACCAGCCAGAATTCCCAAAACAATTTGGGTAAGTCCAAGGTAATGTATCTCGCTAAAAGTAAATTTTCCTGCATTTACCAGTGAAAGCCCGTAAAAAATCAGCATGACCGCGGGAATCAACTCTAAATTGTCCCGGGATACCAGTATCAGGGTAAAAGATCCTCCGGCAATCAGTGGAATCATCAGATGAACGAGCAGCCGTTGTGTTGAAATTGTCCAAAACTTCTGACCTGCCTTCCTGGCATTCCTTTGTGAAAAGAGAATAGCCCCCAATACTGCCAATCCAAGAACCAGTATCGCATCCAGGGCAAGGTTATACCTGATACCTGAAGTCAGGGAACCACCCTGTCCACCCATATATTCGTCATATGGCACACGACCGGAGTCCAGAATAATAAACCAGGCAAAAGCGGCGCCGGTTAAAGCGCAGACTCCGGCAAAAATACCGGATAATCCGCTTAATGACAAGAACTTAGATGACCTCTCCATGATTTCCCGGATGGTCTGGAGATCTTCTTTGGGATTTGTAATATTTGCTTTCATTTAAAAGTACTTTGAATCGCAAAGTTAATAACTAAAATTGAAAATGCAACAGACCGGACGAAAAAATCCGGTAATTCTTTACCTTTTTTAATACCCTGATTTTACAAAGGGAGAGGTTCAACTTCAGGACTTACCGGGATGTTGATTTCGGTAAGAAAATTTCACTCCATTGCCCTGATTATGACATGAGTAAAAACATCGCAAGGGTTTTGGCTCGCTGTAACTTGTTAAGATTTAGGAATGTTTAAGATTGTAATGAAGCACCACTATCCCGCATTTGAAAGAAGCCGAATTTACCAGCATCAGATTTTGCCTGTTTTCAATGTCTTTAAATATTGCCATTCCATCACCTATCGCCGTCGGATTAATAAATAAATGGAATTCATCAATAAGGGCATGTTTGATTAAAGATGCTACAAAAGCGGCGCCGCCATAAACAATGATATCCCCTCCTTCCTGTTCTTTCAGTTTAAGGATTTCCTCACGGATAGGGCCATTGGCCAAAACTGTATTTTCCCATTCAGTTTTCTCCAGGGTATTGGAAAAAACAACTTTCCCCGTATTAATTATCTTGAGCGCACCTTCCGCGTCAGGCACGGAATTCCAATATGGGATAAAGCCCTGTGCCAGTTTGCGCCCCAGAATGATACAGTCAACAGGGTCGGTTAAATCTTTTACGTAATTTTTGAGTTCATCATCCCAATTCCAGACCATCCATTCCATTTCTCCGTTTGGTCCGGCAATATACCCGTCAACAGACATTTGAACCTGTAGTTTCAATTTCCGCATTTTCTCAAATATTATGTTAATTCATGAATGATTATCGGTTATGACCGAGGTCCCGAAGCTACAAAAAAAACTTCTGGGAAATATTCCATTGTATTTGGCTGCCAGTGATTTAATCGCCTCGTTGTATCTGGTCTCAATCATTTCAGACTCGAGCTTTTCCTCATCATAACCTCCAATCTTAAACATAAGAGTTCCAGGTTGAGTCTCCTGGACTCTTAATACTTTGAATCCTGCCAAAGAAGTCATGAAAGCAATTCCCGTACAATCAATCAACTGTTTACAGATAATTCGCATGTGTGTTCCTTTCCCAATGGTCTCGACATGCCAATTGCCTTCCGTGAATTTTGCCTCCACAGGTGTCTCATAGTACCGGATTTGCACGCCGGCTTCCAAACATTTCTCTTCAGCCAGCAATGCATACAAAAATTCATTTTGCCTTACCTGGTGTCGCCAAGGCTGCTTCCCGGCAGGAATTGGAAAATCAGGCAACCTGGCACCATCAAGGTGTACTGTTTCAGGAACCGGTTACCATCCAATCCCACCGATAATCTGTTTCCCCACAAGGCATGAAATAAACCGGGGATGCAACACCTCCTGTTGTGGTTGTGCCTCCCAGCTGACTTCCATTCCCGACCAATACGGTAGTGCAGCCCGCACGGCCCGACTGAATAGCAGCAACGGCGCCGGCGGTACCGCCTCCCACTACCAGAATTTCGGTCTCAAAGGTTTAAAGTTCTGCTTTTATTGATTTTCCGTCCTGCATTGCCCTTACCGGAATCGGTATAAAACCTCCAGGAGAGTTACCTCCCAATGCTGTAAGCATCTTCCGTCGTTCAATGTTTTTCATTCGTCAATATCAAATTAAATTACTGGATATCAAAGAGTAAAGAATAAATACCTAAGCCTGGGAAACTGAAATTCGAATCAGGATTACCAGACCCTGTCGCCAGACATTAGTCTCTGTTTTTCTTTACCTGCTTTTTATAATCCTTAAGGAATTTCCCGAACTCTTTGTCTTTCTTGTGTCTCTCCGCCAATGACGATTCAAGATGAGTCCTTTCCTTCACCATTTTCATGTAATTTTCATAAGAAGATTTGTTTATTGTCCCATTCTCTACAGCCTCCAGAACAGAACATCCAATCTCAGAGGTATGTGTACAATCTTTGAACCTGCAATTACCGGAATAATCCCCGATTGTGCCGAAAGTGATTTCCAAACCGCTTCCTGATCCTCCAATACCTACTTCTCTCATACCTGGATTATCAATCAATATTGCACCATTTTCGAGAACTACTAATTCCCTGTGACTTGTAACATGTCTGCCCTTGTTTGTACTTTGACTGATGGTACCAGTAAGCATAACAGCCTTACCTGAAAGGTTATTTATCAGGGTGGATTTCCCCGCTCCAGAAGACCCAAGCATGCAGTAAGTCGCCCCCTTTTTCAGGATCGTTGCGATTGCATTGATGCCAACCATTGACTCATTGCTCATGGCTAATACCGTAACATCTTCTATTCTCCCTTTGATATTCTCCAGGATACCGGATACCTGATACTCAGTAACCAGGTCGATCTTAGTGAGTATGATGATTGGACTAACTTTTGCGGAGTTACAAATGGCCAGGTATCTTTCCAGCCTGTTGACATTAAAATCCCTGTCGACAGACTGGACAATAAAAGCAAAATCAATGTTGGCGGCTATTACCTGTAACTCTCCGGTTTGACCCGCCGCCTTTCTTTTAATAATTGAAAATCTCGGAAAAATCTGGTGGATTAATGCAAAATCGCTGTCATAAGTGGTTACAGCAACCCAATCGCCAACGGCAGGAAAATCTTCCCGGCTGTTAGCCATAAATCGTATGTTGCCGGTTATCTCAGCCTCACACTCGCCTTTTTCTGTCATTATTACATACCGCTCCTTGTGTTCTGAAATAACTCTGCCTACATCAAAGCTTCCGAGGTTATTTTCAGTCCTGAATCTCTCAAGGCTGCTGTTGTATCCGAGGGTTTCCAATATCATTGTGTAATCTCTGAGAATGGTTTCAGGTACATATCACAACTCTCACAAATTTCGGATTATCTATCCGAAAGAGGCGTTTTAACATCACCAATTTCATCATAATCTTTATAAAAATAGGCAAAAATCCCCTTATCCGGTCCCTGGGATTTAATATTTTGAATGGCCTTAAAATATCACAGCAGGAGTATTGTGGGAACTGGCATCTTTCCTCTGCCGGCAAATACTTTTTAAGGATCAAGTTAATGAAGAATAAAAAAATGCTGTTAGCTTTAACAAATTCAATAATTTGGAGGTCCCTAAACTCAGAAAAAAATGTTGGCAAAATGAGGAATGAAACATACGACTATATTGTTGTTGGTTCAGGATTTGGAGGAAGTGTATCATCCATGCGCCTGGCTGAAAAGGGCTACTCGGTATTGACCATAGAAAAAGGACGCCGGTTTCAATCCCATGATTTTCCCAAAAGCAACTGGAACCTGAGAAAATACTTATGGTTGCCGCAATTGGGATTCATGGGTTTTCAGAAGCTCAATTTCTTCAGGCACGCCCTGGTTTTAAGCGGGACAGGTGTTGGAGGAGGAAGCCTTGTCTATGGAAATACCCTAATGATACCGCCGCCAGAGTTTTTCAACAATAAGCAATGGAGCGACTTCAACGAATGGCAAAACGAGCTAAAACCATACTATGACAAAGCGGCGTTCATGTTAGGCCGTACAAAATTCGAGAAACAAAACACTGAAGATAAAATCCTGCAGGAGGTTGCCAAAGATCTGGGAAAAGAGGATTCGTTTGACAATGTTTACGTGGCCGTATATTTCAATACTGACACGACTCCAAAGGACCCCTATTTCAACGGGGAAGGTCCCTTGCGAGATCCATGTACCAACTGTGCAGGGTGCATGGTTGGATGCAGGGAGAATGCAAAGAATACCCTGGACAAAAATTACCTCTGGTTTGCAGAAAAAAACGGTGCTGAAATTCTTTCTGAAACCAGGGTCTGGAAAATTGAATACCTGGATGGGGAATACCTGGTCCACACAAAAAGAAGTGCAGGAATCTTACCTGCCAAAAACAGGATATTTAAATCCAGGGGAATTGTAGTAGCAGGAGGAGTGCAGGGAACACTGAAATTATTGCTGAACCAGAAATATGTATTCAAAACTCTTCCCAACCTTTCCGACAAACTGGGAGAGAGTGTGCGTACCAATTCCGAGACACTCTGCTGTATTACCCTCTGCGATCAAAAAATGAACAACAGTATTGCCATAAGTTCGATTTTCAAGCCGGACGATGAAACTTTCATTGAAATTGTAAAATATCCCAACAAGTCAAACTTTTTGGGACTTCTTGCCACACTGGCAACTGACAAGAGGGGGTCGAACTTGTTACGGGTTTTTCATTTCTTCAAAAATGTGCTGAAGAAGCCGGCATTATTTTTCAGGATGACTTTTAACAGGCATTGGTCGGAGAACAGTGTGATTTTCCTGGTGATGCAAACCATGGATACAAAAATGAGATTTGTATTAAGAAAGTGGCCCTTACACCGCACCATCACCTTACAGAACAATGGAGCGCAGAAGGTACAGGCATACATTCCGGTAGGACAGGAAGTTATGCACCTCTATGCAAAAAAGGCAAATGCCCATGCGCAAAATTCCGTCACGGAGATTTTTCTCAATATGCCATCCACAGCACATATTCTGGGTGGTGTACCAATGAGTTTAGCTCCTCAGGATGGAGTAATCACCCCTGAATTCAAAGTTCACGGATACCCGGGGATGTATATTCTTGATGGTTCTGTAATCCAGGGAAACCTGGGCGTAAATCCGAGTTTTACGATAACTGCACTGGCAGAATATGCCATGAGTAAGATTCCTCCGAAACAGGATTCCGGGAAGACAGACTGAGAAAATCTGAACCTTCAATAGATCAATGAGCCAGAATCCAGGAGCGGTTTGAAGTTTTATCGGACTGAATTAGGCAGTAATAGTTTTTGCTTCTCTTTCTTCCAGGTTTAATGATTCAGAAGCAGGGGAAGTTGTTCAAAGGGTACAGACCGATCAGTTATTTAAGTGGAGTATAAAAGGACAACCAAAAGGATAAAAAATTAACACTATGCAAATTTTAAAAAATTTATACCAGGCAGGCGGGGATTTAAACGGCGTCACTTTCGATTTAATGGGAGCACTTTGGAATGACGGGAATTCTTATATCCTGAAAACCAACAATGGACTTATCATGTTTGACTGTGGCTGTGGTGATACCATGGACCAAATTTTCAACAACATGAGGTATTGGGGCCTCCACCCAGAAGACATCCGTTACTGTTTTCTAACCCATCCGCATCTCGACCATGCCGGGGGTGCGCATATCCTGAAAGAGGCGGGCGTAAAAATAGTTGCCATTGAAGAAACTGCTGATGCAGTCGCAACAGCCGATGAACGCTGCTGCGGGTATTTGTACCACAAAACTTTTCAACCGGTTCAGGCCGATCAGATTGTCAGTCATGGGGATACCCTGGATATTCTGGGTGTACAAATCAATGTCATGCATTTCCCCGGCCATACAATGGGTTGCACGGCCTATTCATTTTACCATGAAAATAAAAACATCGTTGTAAGCGGTGATATCATCGGAACGCTTCTTGCAGGTGATTTCGGCTGGGACGGTTCCATTGATTTTGATAAAAAAATATATACCGAATCTCTGCGAAAATTCGCAAAAACCGACTTTGATATCATGCTGCCGGGGCATGGGCTAATCTATTTTCACAAACCACAATGGAGGATTGAGCAGGCACTCAACAGTGCTTTAATACAGTGGCGCTAAACTGCGGTCCAGGTTTCCGTGATGAGCATCCAAACTGAAGGGTTCATTGAAAGAATACCAATTTTCATGGTTTGTCGGGTATTATCTCCAGTATACACAATCCCCTGGGATGAAGCGTAAAATCAACAACAATTTTCCTGTCTGTGTAGGTACCCATCAACTCCCGACCCCCTTCATCAATGCGGTAAATCGTACCTGCAGGGGAAAGCTCATAATCATTGGCATTCAAAGTAAAATCAACCCTGAAAGGCTTATCACTTATGCTTGCCACAGCAATTCCGATCTGGTTGCCTTCACTCTGCCACATTCCACTGTAGATCAATGGGAAAGAGTCTCTGAATTTTGTTACGGTATTACCTGTTTTCCCTGCATATATAGACAACCTGGAGATATCAAATTCTTCAACAGGGGAGGCTATGTCCGGTGATTTCAGAAATTTTCCGTACAATAAATACTGAAGACCCTGGTTCCTGATCTTCGCCAGGTTTAAAAGGTATTGAATCTCCTCTTTCCTTTCATGTGCCAGGTTAGGTTTATAGTTTGCAATTGTCGGCTGAATGCCCCATACAAAAGACCGTGCCTGCTCCATCAGGAATTGTTTGTTGAATTTTTTGTCCAATAGCTTCAGCGGCTCCGCCGGGGCATACTCTTTTGGCCATAATTCATCGTAAGGAGGTTCAGTAAGTGACGAATAATTACCATAAGTGATACTGAACTGATGATAAACAGCCTGGAAAAATGGAATTGTTTCCCACCCTCCTGTACCTGCATATCTCTCTTTGCTCATTTCAAGGGTGAGAAAGGCATCAAGATAGGGCAGCCAAACCTCGCCGCACCCTTCTCCTGCCAGAACGAGCTCTTTATCCTGATTGACACTGGAACGAATCTGGTTTGTTATCCTGCTGAAATTTTCAAGCCAGTAATTACCTCCCCCGACCTGATGTCCATGGCTCTTGTCATAACACTTTAAACTCAGACATGCCATATCCATGTACACACCGTTTACCTTGTAGGTATTTACGGCACTGTCGCACAACGAAGAATATTTGTCTTTCCAGAATTGTGTCCCCATGCACATATAGGCAGCAGACTTATTCGTAAATTTATTGAAGACATGGGAGATGGTATTCCCATTGGCATCTTTTGCAGAAGCCAGAACAGCGTTTTCATTTTTCCAGCTTTTGGTCGTTGTTCCCCACAACGCCTGGTTCATGTATACAATAGCCCTGATACCGCTGTTCTTTGCATTTGTCATTGCAGAAATAAACGAATCTTTGCCCTCCCTTGGGGGCATATATTCAGGAAATCCATCATCGTAAGAGCATCCATGCCACCAATGCCAGAAAACGTTGACAGGCAACCCCAATCGCTGTTTCAAATCTTCAGCAGGTTCCAGCACATTGCCCGATTTTCCCCTGTTCCATTCCCACAGTGCGGTTTTTTCAAGCCAACCGGGAGTTAATCCTTTCTTCATCCTGCTTTCCCTGCACCACTTTTGTTTGCTGCCCCACTCCCTGTAAATCAGGGCTGCAGTAGTCCAGTCACCCTTAAACGTTCCGATTACAGTCTCATAAGGAGTGGAATACTTATCCCGTTCAGCGTCCAGTGACGGATAATTACTTACCTGATAAACCATGCGATCATAACGGTCAAGGGCAAAGGTGAAATCCTTGGAATAGGCCAGAGAATCATTGCAGGAAGCGTAGAACCCGGATTGTCCGGAATTGTACAAAGACATGCATTGCAATGACATCAGGCCGGGATAACTCCACTCAAATTTTTTTTCCTTAGCCCGGATCTTAGTAAGTTCAGCCAAAGGATTCCTGATCAGGCGACCTGTCCAAACCGGAACTGCCAGGCATTGATCCTCAGAAGCTTTCAATCCTGATATCCTCGGAAAAACCATACGGCTGATCTGTTTCCCCTCCACACCTTCCACCTGTATTTTCCAGGTCGAAAATGGTTTATCCATTTCAAGGGCAATTCTGGCTGTAACTTTTAAGTTTACGTACCGGGAGCCTTTGAATTTTGACCACTCCAGAACCAGGGTAGAAGGATCAGGCTTAGAGAAACGGAACCGGGAGGCAGCAAATACAGAAATGGTATCAACTTGCAGTGAATGAACTATATCTATCTCCCAGGGAGAATAAGCCGGGAAAGTATCTTTCAGAAATTCATTTTCATTGGTCAGGTCACGTAAAGAAATCAGCCCACCGGTTTCCCGGTTGAATACAAGCTTAATCTTTCCATTTTCAAGGCTGGGTTGCTGCTCTGTGTCGGGCATACAACCTGAAAGGATAAATATTGCAGAAAAGAGGATGGGGAGGATGGCCAAACTGAATTTCAATGCTTTCATAAAAGTGGTATGAGCGTATTAAAAGATCCGGGAACTGATATTTCCGGGTAAATGGCATGGCGGTTTTGTATCCCTTTCAACAGGGTATATTCTTCCGAAGAGCAACGTGGGCCTTCCTAATGATAAATACCATGTCCACAAAAATAAATTTCCGCATTATAAGGTCTTTACTTTCTTGTCACCGGAGGCATATTTGGCCCATCAAATGGTTTGGCACCTTTTGGCTCTGTACCTGGTTTTACAGAAATCAATGCAGGATCAGTTGTTTCCGGAGCAGTGATAAAGCCATGGTACCTGCCCATCCAGTAGTCTCTCAGGAAACCGGTTGGTTCCCTGACTACATTGCCATTTGTCCCTCCATCTGGAAAAGTTGCATTACGGCTGCCTTTTTGTACGCAGGTTTCACGGGGTGAAAAGGCACGTAAACCACCTTCATAGGAGATGTAACCCTGTTCCATAAATAAATCGTCGCGAAGGGAATTCCTGTAATTGTAATCCCTGCAATCAAGCGTCCACTCACGCAGGTGCTTAACAGATTGCTCCAGATCACAGTCGTTGCCGGTGATGGCACCATAGGAGAAATTGAACCAGGGGATATGCTCCATTCGTTTGATCTCCCAGGTCCTTTCGAGGCTGCGAAGATATATGGATCTCAGTTTTGGATCATCCGTATACCGAAGCAACGTGTTATAGCTTTCAAAGGCCAGGTTGTCATCCCAGGGGGCAAGGGTTGCCGGTGGAAAGGTGTTTTTTTGCCTCATTGTATTCTCAGCATAGCCCCATCCAATAAGTTGCTGTAACCCGTCATTGAATTTCTTGTCACCGGTGAGGGAAAAAGCCGACTGCATGAATGCGAGAACCTCAAGACCATTTACTCCCCTGTCGTTGTAACCATAGGGGCGCAGGAGATATTCCGGATTCCACCTGCCCCACCGTGTTGGCTTGCCATCCATATCAGGATAAACATAACCGCTCTTCATAATATATCCTGCTATACGGCTCAGGTGTTCCCTGGCAAGGTCCTTTTCCTCCCCACGGGCAACCAGGTCATAAAACAGCGAAACCGCATAAAAATGGGCTGTTACCTCATCACTGGAAGTATCTCCTTTCCAGAACCACTTACCATCTTTTGTCGGATACCATTTTGCCGGCAGTCCACCTGATCCCTGTGTACTCCTCTCGTCCTGATCGGCGGTTGTTGACCAGATAGCCCTGGCGATAAACCCCCTGACAGGGGTAATCCTTTCCAGCCACAAAAGAGCCTTGAAGGATTCAACCGCCTCCTTGCGAGCCGTTTCATCCCCGGTTACAGCAAATTTATAGCACATGGCTGCCAGGTAAGGGGCAGTATGCCCACCGTCATTGTCGCTAATCTCCCTGGTCCATTCGCCTTTCCTATTGTAGAGTGTGTGGATAAATCCCAGCCGTTTATGACCCCATTCACTGATATGGCGTTCATAAAATTCAGCTTTTTTCTGCAGGGTATAGGGTTCATATCGAATAATTCCGATTCCCTTGTCTGTAGCAATATAAACTGTTTGCCCTTCGGCAGCGATACTGTTAACCTGAACTCCGGGAAGCCAATGATCAGAACCAAAATAATGCCATTCATCGTTTAGCATCCGTACAGCCCCCCTGGCAGTGCCTATCCAAACATCATTTTCAAATCCTTGTGCCAGGCAGGTGATATTCTCAACCGGAAGGCCGTCAGCACCTTTGACTGTAGTAAGGGAGGCTCCCCTCAGGACTCCAAGTCCTTTGCTGGTCCCAATAAACAACCTGCTGCCAAAAGTGAGTAAATCATTGGTTACGTTGGATGGAAGCCTTCCCCAGTCGATGAAATCCTCGTTGACAACCAGTCCGTCGAAAAGGATAAGCTTCCCTGGCTGGAGTACATAAAGCGTTCCGCTGTAGGATGCTATGCGCGAAATTGGCCCTAAGCGCACCGGATCCGCATGAATTTGTGAACCATCTTCCTGGAGCATGGTTATATCTGTAGTATTGTAACCCTCTTTTGGTTTTATTGAAACGAAATGATCTTTTTCCAGGCGATAGATATCATCCCTGGTAGCTCCATAAAGTGTTCCTAGGTGAATGCACAGGTCAGTAAACTCCATACTGTCAAACTTTTTCCAGGAATTGTCTTCCATCCTGTAGATCCCGTCTGCTGCAAGTGCCCAAAGAGCACCATCAAGGGCTAGCAGCCTTTTGATACCAAGTGGAGAATTTTTCTCCTCTTCTGGCTTATCACGGACCAAACGGCAAACAACACCACCGGTAACCGCAAAACACTGCCCCTGGCTCACGGCAATCGAAGTTACTGGTTTTGGGGTTGCTATCTTTAGGGCAACTTCCTGTAAATAGACGTTATCATGCTGTGGCTTCCACAATTTGTGGGCATTTTTGGTGAGTTCCTGAGCGAAGAGAGGCACTGATATAAGACTCAGAATAAACAGCAAAGTCCGGGAGTAAAAGATTGATTTCATGTTAATCCATTTTATTTTTAATAATCTCTAAAAAAGAAGTTCACACAAGCTCCCGGTTAGCCGGTACTTTTTGCCATGACATTCTTTTCATTTTGGCAGGCGATCTGAGGATCATGTTGATATCATCTGCCCCAACACAAAGGTAATGCAACTGATAAAAAACTACAGCTGAAATTCTATTTCAATTGCATGTGTTTCGGCATTTAAAGTTAATATTATCCGGATTTAAAACCTCATATTTTGGGTCAGACCGAAATAAGGATAAGATAGAGCACCCTATTCGAAATCTTTAGCCTGACCAAAAACTACAGAATACAAAAATAACCTGATCATTTTTAATCCGGGTTCAGCCTTCAAATTTGACCTATCCAATTTGATTGGTCATGGATCGGATGCAGTTCCGGAAAACTGTTATTAAACTGAATTTCCTGCTGCCCCTTTTCATTGGACCCTGATCAGGTTAACCTTTTCAGACTTTGGAGATTCCGGCATTTTCAATAACTTTAGCTTCAGGTCAAAATCCGGGTACCTGCAATTCTTTGTACATAATAATAACTGCCTGATAATCTATAAGAAAACCAATGAAAATATCAATATTGACATTAGTTGCCATAATTTTTGCAATGATTCACGGATCTCCTACATTGGCGCAAAATCACAACCTGATTACCAATTGGCAATATACAATCACAGCGCCCCCTGGACGATCTCCGGGTGTTGGAAACCCAATGCCATTCCCTGATGCCATTCATCCGAACAGTCTGGTGGCAGGTGTGGGGTATGGTGTGGTAAGATTGGATCCGGGAGGGAAGGAGCTATTTAATTTTAAGGTGGCAGAAAACGTGATGGTGCCGGCGATCGGCGATCTGAACGGTGACAAACAGATAGAAATTGTTGTTCCCACCAATACAGGTGCTATTTACTGTATAAATGAAAATGGGAAGCAATTATGGAAAAAGGAACTGAATGACTTCCTCTATGATTATGGAAGTGCCGTTCTTGCTGACATTGATGGAGACGGAAAACTTGAATCATTTTTCAATGCCAAAGCCGGGACTATTTATTGCCTCAACTTTGACGGATCACTTCGCTGGAAGGTTTTGGCGGAGCCCAGGGCATGTAATCCTGCAGTCGGGGATATTGATGGGGATGGCAAAGCAGAGATTTTTTTTGGTACCGATGTAAGCAAAATATTCTGCCTGGATTACCAGGGCAAATACCTGTGGCATACCGAAATTTTGAACGGGGTCTACGGACGTTCCTCTCCAACGCTGGCTGATCTGAACGGGGACGGGCGATATGAACTGGTAATGCCGCATAGTAATACGACACCCTATCCTGCCATTGTTGTTTTGGATGCCCATTCCGGCAAAGTGCTCTGGAAAGGAGCTACTGTAATGCAGAATTACGGAGGCACCAGTATTGCAGATCTGGACCATGATGATAAACTGGAAATCGTTGTCGTCGACAAAGGCAATACAGTCAATGTTTTTGGATGGGACGGGAAATTGAAATGGCGCACTACTCTGAGTGGGCACGGGATGTTCTTTGCAGCTGGAATTGCTGACTTTTTCAATGACGGTCATTACGAAATTCTCTGCGGATGCAGGGCAACAGGACCTGAAGGACAAACCATGTTTCTGCTGAGCGACCAGGGAAAGATAATCTGCGAATTCAAGGAGGGAGGAGACAGGCAAACGACACCGGTAATTGCAGATCTTAACGGGGATAAAATTCCGGAGATCTGCTGTTCTGATGTTGCAAGGAAAAATATTGTTAGTTACACTTTGCAGGGAACAAAAGCCGGAGGTGATATACCCTGGCCTTGCTGGAAGAAAGACCCGGCCAACAACAGTTTCATGCGTTCGCCGGCAGGAACCAGGTTCCCTGTAGAAACAATCCCCGGTAACAAATCAGCTGATTCAAAACCGTTATCTGCATTTATTGGCAGGAACACTTTAAAGGTAGAATTGCCCTTGTCATTGAAGGCATCAGAGCTTATTTGTGAAGCACGTATTACGGATGGGGGGAAGGTGGTACATTCAACCTTCACCTGGGAAACAAATTCAGAAAGGGTGGCGGAAATTCCTTTTAACGTCACAGTGGCGGAGGTGCAGGAGCTTGAATATATCATCCGGGACAGAAACAGTAAAGATGTGCTGATCAGGAAATCTGTAAAAGTCAGTGCTGCCGGATATGTGAAGGACAGAGAATATGTGAAATCTTCAGTCAGTGAGATGCAAGAAATTACCGGGAAGCTCTCCTCCCCTGATTTTTCACTGTCCAACGCACTTGCATCAGAAACTGCCAATGCAAAAGCGTTGCTGGCCAGTCTTTCAGAAGACAAGAATCTTCAAAAACCAGGAATAGCAGACAAAACAATTGAGAATAACCGCGAGAGGATGGATGTTTTGCTTAAATACGCACGATTCCTGAGCAAAATCAGGCAAAATGGCTCCGTAGGTTCCTTTTACGTTTGGCAAAATCCTAATCCCTGGGATGCAACGGGTCCGGAGAATGCCTTTCCCGTAAACCCCTGTGCGGATACCATAAAGGTTCCTGTTCTTGCGATGGGAAATGAGACCGAGTCCGTTGCCCTGGATATTACCAACCTGAAGGAGTCATCACAGGTGGTAAAGGTTTATCCCTGCAATCTCGAAGACAGCCGGGGAAAACAAATCAGTTTCCGCGGGATTGTTGAACTTCGTGAAGCCATCAATACGCCTGACAACAGGGGCAAAATGACTGATGAAGTTCTGCCGAAACTCAATGAAGGGAATACCATCTATCTTGGCGGATATGACAGCCGAAAGCTCTGGATCAATATCAACACATCTGCACTTTCTCCGGGTAATTACAGTTTCCGGCTTGGATTCGAATCCGTTAGCCTGGTTGAATCAACACAGTCGATAGTGATTAATCTAAGGGTCAGCCCTGTGAGGGTACCCGATAAAAATGAATATGCCTTTAACACCTGGAGCTCTGTTGAGATCGCGGATGATTTTATGCGGGAAAAGGTTGTTAAAGATCTGATTGATCATAAAATCGGGGTATTTTCGATGTTGCCCGGTCCAAGATTTTACCTGGGAAGTAACGGAAAACTCTGCGAAGACTGGTCGCACTGGGACAAATACTATACTCCTTTAAAAGACAAAATAATCTGCTTTGTCACCAGTGCCTTGTCGGTTGAAACAAATGGACAACAGGTCAACAGGGAGGAATATGCTTCTCTCCTGAAAGAAGCATACACCATGGCGCATAAAGGAATGGCTGCCAGAGGCCTGGACAAAAAGCAGTGGGCCATTTATGTAATGGATGAACCTGCCCTGACAGGCTATCCCAGCATTGAGCTGGCTGTAAGGATTGCCAAGGAAATAAGGGCTGCATCCCCGGATATGGAGTTATACATTGATCCTGCAGGGATGGTAACACCTGAGAGCATGAAACCTTTTGAGGGACTGATAGATATTTACAGTCCGCAGATTGACCTGCTAAAAGATCCCGATGGAAAGCTGCTGAACTATTTCCAACAACTGAATAAAAGACTTTGGACGTATGAAGCGCCAAGCCCTGCCAGAACTTTTCATCCCCTGGGCCATTACCGGGTACAGGCATGGTTAGCCTTTGAATATGGACTTACCGGAAGTGGCTTTTGGTGTTATAACTCCAACAATGTGAATAATCTCTGGCGTGTGAATGCTCCGGATGATTATGACGCCGTTTACAACGACGGAACAGGAATAATCCCGTCAAGACGATGGGAAGCAAGTCGCGACGGAGTGGAAGACTATCATCTGCTGATGATGCTGAAACGAAAGATTGCAGAATTGAAAGATGGATCCGGACAACAAAAGGCATTGGCGCTGGAGGCCGAAGATAAAATGCAGGAGATAGTTCGGAACATAACTTCCAAGGTAAAAAAGATCAAAGAAATCAACCGCGACTTTATCCCTTATGAAATTGATTACTGTCTGTTCACGGAAGGAAGAAAGGCGCTTATCGGATACCTGGAAAAGATGAATCAGAAAACTTCGAACGATAATAAAAACTGAGCGAAGTCCTTCCCCTAAAGAAGAGCCTGTGCGTTTATCTGAATGAAGAGATTTTCGAAATTGGAGGTCTGATAAGAATTTCTTGATGGTTTTCCTAACAGGCAAGAACCTGACAGGGTACGGATCAGGATCAACAAAACATTGGACACTGGTCAAATAACGAAATAATTCTCAACCGAAGTGCACCTGGCAAAAAAATGTGTCCAAATACAGGCCAATGAAGCTGGCAACCTATCCAAAAATGAACACCTGCATTTTGGCTCACCTGACCTTTTCTGCCTGTAATACAATTTGATGGAGATTTTACTCAACCCAAAGATCTACTTGAAAGGACATACTTCCAACTTTTGGAATATTCTCATATGTTGATTCCCAGATATTTGATTCTCCTCCTTTTCCTCAAAATAACTTGCCAAATATCATATCCCTGACGGATTAAAGTCCTATTTTTGCGCTATATATTAACACGTCTGTGATCTGCTCACAAAAGATTTTCAGATAATCTGACTTATTATTCAGGCACTTAATTCAACAATAGAATAATCACCACCAAATTTTAATCCGGTCTTGTTGGGAACAGCCAGAAATGGCGATTTTGTTATTCCAAGAGGCAATTAAAGAACAAAATATACACATGAAACCAAAAATAGCAGCTCAATCCGGAACTTTTGAATCCAGCGATGTAATATTCCTGATTGAACCATTGCCGGATTTATCCGGAAGAAGGCTGGAAATCTCTTCAACAGTCATGCAACAGTTTGGAGTCAGTTTCCGGCAAATAGTTGAAAATGTGCTGGATGATTACGAGATGACAGATATACACCTGATTGCAAAAGACAAGGGAGCTCTCGAGCCTACCATTAAAGCACGGTTGGAAACAGCAATAAAGAGGTCGCTCGGACAACAGGATTAAACCATTCAATAATAGATTCAGATGAAGACATATAAGAATCGAAGGACAATGCTTTATATTCCCGGAAATAATCCTGCCATGATTCAGCAGGGCGGAATATACGGCGCGGACAGTATACTTCTGGATCTGGAGGATGCTGTGGCCCTGAATCAAAAAGATTCTGCCCGCATTCTGGTCCGGAATATGATTAGGGTGATTGATTTTTATGACACGGAAGTTTGTGTAAGGGTCAATCACCTGAGTACTCCCTTCGGGCTGGCAGATTTGGAGGAGATCGTTCCGTTGCAGCCTTCCGCTATCCGCTATCCCAAAACAGAATCAGCAGAAGAGGTTGCCGAACTGTTGTCAATTATTGAGAAGATTGAAGACCGTCACCGGCTTCCTCACAATAAAATGACCTTGCATGCGATGATTGAGACTGCCATGGGGGTACAGAATGTTTTCAGTATCGCCAGCAAATTCAGTCGTATCGATGCTATAACTATTGGTGGTCAGGATCTTACTGCCGACATGAATATCGTCTATACCCCGGATGGTGCGGGAATCGATTTCGCACGCAAGCGAATCATAATGGCTGCAAAGGCGAGTCACATTGATGTGATTGATACTGTTTTTCCGGATGTTAATGACGAAGAAGGGTTAAGGAAGGAGACGGAATACGCCAAAAAAATTGGATTTACGGGAAAGGCAGTAATCAATCCGCGCCAGATCGATATAGTGCATGAGGTATACACACCAACAGAGGAGGAGGTAAGGAAAGCCTACAGGATCGTCAAAGAGTTCAAAAACAACAGTTCTGCCGGTATCGGTGTCTTTGCCATTGATGGAAAGATGATTGATGCCCCCATTGTTGCACGTGCTGAATATGTACTGAGACTTGCCAATGTAGAAGTTGTTTAGGCAACAGAGAACATCCGTCGAAAAGAATCGTTTACCGGCAATTTTTACTCCTTTTGGCGTGGAGACAGAGACGGAAATATAAAAACATTTCAAAAGAAAAAATTCAATACAATGCTAAATAGTTTAGGAAGGGAGATTCCGGAGTTCATAGAAGGAATCGGCAAATTGGAACCTTTTCAGGGAGCGCTCACCAAATTGAGCAAAGGATGGATGGACGAGACTACCATTCCGGCACCCAATAAAGCATATTTGCCCCATCAAAACAAGCTGTGCAGTACACTCGAGGAGGCGATAATCCGAAGTAACCCACATAACGGAATGACGGTATCTTTCCATCACCACCTTAGGAATGGGGATATTCTTCTGGTTCAGACACTTACCATTCTTCACAACATGGGAATCCGTGAAATTACCCTGGCCTCCTCTTCGCTGAATGAATGTCACGATCCGATTTTGCCCTATTTGAAAGACTGCACTGTAACCCGCATTTTCTCTTCCGGCATACGCAGTCAGCTGGGTCATGCCATTGCTTTAGGAGTACTAGATACCCCGGTTGTGATTCATTCACATGGAGGCAGGGTGCGCTGCATCCATACTGGCAAGATTCAGATAGACTTAGCCGTTATACCAGCGTCGGCTGCTGATTGTGAAGGGAATGCAACAGGTTCCCATGGAAGATCCGCATTCGGTTCGATAGGTTACGCAGTAATTGATGCCCGTTATGCCAAACAAGTGATTGTAGTGACAGATAACCTGGTGAATTATCCATGTATCCCATTGTCGATCTCGCAGAATTTTGTCGATCACGTTGTATTGGTTGATTCAATTGGTGATGCCTCGAAGATTGCAACCGGAACTACCCGTATCACCAATTCTCCGATGGATCTCAGGATTGCCAAACTTGCAGCGGATGTGATAGAGCATTCCGGATTTTTCGTTCCAGGATTCGCCTTCCAGGTTGGGGCCGGAGGAGCCTCCCTGGCAGTAGCAAAATTCATCCGTGAAAAGATGAAGACAAAAGGTCTTAAAGGAAGTTTTATGCTGGGTGGAATTACCTCCTATTGCGTAGACATGCTAAATGAAGGACTTTTTGAGACGATCTTTGACGTGCAATCTTTTGATGCCGTCGTAAGTAATTCATTGCTCAACAACCGCCATCATATCGAGATTCCGGCAGCACTTTATGCCAATCCCTTTAATTGCGGATGTATTACCAACAAAATTGATGTGGTTGTGCTCGGAGCTTTGGAGATCGATGTTGATTTTAACGTCAACGTAATTACTGGTTCCGAGGGGAAAATCCGCGGAGCATCCGGCGGCCATTCAGATACTGCATCAGGGGCAAAACTGACGATTGTGGTTTGCCCCTCCTTCCGGGGGAGAATTCCGATTATCAAAAAACGGGTGCACACAATTGTAACACCCGGTGAAACAGTGCACGTTCTGGTGACGGAGCGGGGTATATGTGTAAACCCTGCATTTAAAGACCTCGAAGAAAATCTGAAAAGGGCAGGACTAAATATCAAGGATATTCATGATCTTGAAATTGAGGTGGACAAGATAACCGGTATTCCAGCTCCGCTGGAGTACACGGATAAAATAGTCGGAATTGTTGAATACCGTGACGGAACTATAATAGATGTGATCCATCAGCTCAAAGAGAAGAAATAAAAACAAAACTATCAGAAGCAACATCGAACCACTCCATACCATATTAGATGCCCGGGAAAAAAGGGCATTATTAAAAAGGCAACTTGCAGGAAAGGGATTTCCCCTGGTAAGCCTGAGCCTGAATGTGCCCGGATTCCCGAAGAGTAATCCTGTCGTAAATGAGTTTTTCAAATTATGCCTGACAGATCTGAACTTTGATTTAAGTTCCCACCTGGTGGAGATGGATTACAAAGCATGCATCGAAATTTGTGATTCTGCCGGAGATTGGTTTATCGCCCCCTGTAAAACGGGTCTTCTGAGCATGCAGGAATTTAAATACATCTGCGAGATGTTTGAGGAAAACCATCCTTTTGGCCGGTTTATTGATGTCGATGTAAGTGATGTTAAGGGAGATACCATTTCGTCAGGGAAATCTAAGGTGTGTTTTTACTGCAAAGAAAAACCCGCGATCGAATGCAGGCGCATGAAAACACATGACCTTGAACAACTCCGATCATTTATGTTCTCTGGCATGACTGAATTCTGCAGTCAGCAAAGACTAACAATCATTCGGAAGATGCTTTCCTCCTTTGCACTCAAATCCATCCTTTATGAAATTTCGCTGACTCCAAAACCAGGCCTTGTGGACAAATTCAGCAATGGAAGTCATGCCGACATGAGCTTTCAGACCTTTATCAATTCGACGACTGCAATTGCAGGATTGTTCGATGACCTGGTAATTGCAGGATTCTCTTTTTGCGGCAACGATTACACCAAAGCGTTGCCGGTTATCAGGAATACAGGATTAAGGATGGAGTTGGCCATGTTTAATGCGACGGGGAATATCAATACCCAGAAGGGAATTATCTTTTTAATGGGACTTTCCCTATTTGCCTGTGCCAGGCTCTTCCACCAGGCTGATCATTTTGATAAAAATGAATTTGCAAATATCATAAAGGAAATTTGCAAAGGAATTGTAGATAATGAACTTGCCACTTCATCAAAATCCATCATGAGTCATGGCGAAGTGATCTTCAGTAAATATGGTTACAGCGGGGCACGCGGTGAAGCTGAAAGCGGGATGAGAACAGTTTTTGAATTCGGGTTACCGAAGCTTGAAGAAGTATCAGAGATTAATGATCGTGTGCTTATCCAATGTTTCCTGGCGATAGCATCCCGCAACAACGATACAAATATTCTTTTCCGTCGCGGAAAGGATACACTATTGTTCTTCCAGGATTTGTGCAAGAATGCACAGGAGAATTTTACCGTTGAAAATTATCAAAAAGTGATTACTTATTGTAAAAGTGAAAATATTTCTCCCGGAGGGTCAGCAGATCTCTTGGCTGTGTCTATCTTTGTATGGTTAGTGATGGATGCTGAACAAAATAATAAGATCCCATTACTGCCAGTTTCAAATGACTTTTGAAGACACTGATTTCCGTCAAGAAACCCTTGACCTGGGTAGCCCGTTCGATGTCCGGCTGGTTAAAAACTTCCTTGCCGGGCTCGGCTTTGAATTTGACCCTTCTGAGGTCGAATGCACCATGATCGTGTACAACCTTCAGGGCGATATTGTAGGAACAGGATCGCACCTGGGCCGAATTCTCAAATATGTCGGAGTTTCCCCGAAGTACCGGGACACTACTGCGTTCGCACTGATAGTCACCTACATGACTGAGAAGCTCCTGAAAATATATAAACATACTTTTGTTTTTACGCGACCGGAAAATTCCGTGAGATTTCGTGGGCTGGGATTCAACGAAATTGCTTCAGCCCCGCCACTTTTTACATTGCTTGAATTTGGATTTGAATCAATCTCAAGTTACCAGGATTATCTTAGGACAATTATTCAGCCCAACCAGTCCGGATTGGTGGCATCCATCGTGGTCAACTGCAATCCTTTTACCAATGGCCATAAATTCCTGATCGAGAAGGCTGCTGCCGAGAATGAACTGGTTTATCTTTTCGTAGTGGAAGAAGACCTCTCTGCTTTCCCGTTTACTGTACGCTGGAAATTGATAAAAGAAGGGATCAGGCATCTCAAAAATGTTGTCATGGTTCGGGGTGGGATGTACATTGTATCCGGATCCATATTCCCTTCCTACTTTCTGAAGAACGAAATGACCAGCGATATCATGGAAAAACAAGCTGAACTGGATGTCAGGATATTTGCGAATTACGTAGTCCCAGTGCTTGGCATTCAAAAAAGATATGTCGGGACCGAAGAATATTGTGCCACAACAGCTGCCTACAACCAGGCCATGAAAAACATCCTGCCGGGTTGCGGTGTGGAAGTGATTGAAGTCCCCAGGAAGGCAATCATAACCGGCCCAAAAAACGCCCCTGATTTTATTAGCGCATCCAAAATCCGGGACGCCATTAAAATGGATAAGTTGGATGAAGTACTTGATTATCTACCGGTTCCCACAAGGGATTTTCTATATTCGGATGAATCGTTGGATATCCGCTTAAAAATTAAATCAAGTCTGGGGAGGCACTGACTATTCTCCTGTTGCCTTTAGTGACTGTCCACCACACCCCGCATTCACCGGCTCCGCCGAACCACAGTCCTAAGAAAACCTTGTTACCCAACATTCGCTTCATCTTTGCCATCATTACTTGTCGGAGGTATACGACGCTTTACCTATATTTACTTCAGTTTACCGGGCATAATTTCAGAAATTATTGCTGTTCCATCCCGGCTATTGTGTAACTAAACACCCGATAATAATGTTCTCCAGACTAATATGCTCCATTCTTGCAGTTATTATACTTAGTGGATGCAGCCACAGAATAAACATCAGAAAGGTTGGTAAATCATCCACTGAATCCAAGGGAATCAGCTTTGAGGCTAAAGGGATTTATCCGAAACCTGTTATAAAATACTTTGTTAAAAAGATAAAGACCACTGAAAAATTAAATATTACCAGTGGCATTGAATTGTTTAGAGTTTCATATTTCACGAGGGATGAGAACGAAAAAAACATTTTGGTCTCAGGTTTACTTGCCTTCCCCCGGAATAAAAAAATTAAAGGTGTCGTAAGTTACCATCATGGGACCAACAGCGAAAGATCCAATGCTCCCTCAAAACCTTCTGAAGATGAGGGATTGGCAATATCTGCAGTTTTTGCCGGAGGTGGATATTTATGCCTTGTACCTGACTATATCGGGTTGGGAGTTTCGAAAGAGGTTCCTACTTACCTTCATGTGGAAACAACTGTAAATGCAGTGGCGGACCTGCTGGAAGTCGGATCTGAGATTTGCCGGTCATTGACCGGAAGGGAAATATCCAACCTGTTTCTTGTAGGGGTGTCACAGGGAGGCCATACCACAGCCGCGGTCCAGCGCTATGTAGAGAAAAATCCCATCGGCGGACTGAAACTTATCGCATCCACTTCAATCGCCGGTGCCTATAACCTCAGAACAATCAGTATCCCTTACGCAATTGAGAAGAACAGTATATTCTATCTTGGGTATATTGCCAATTCTTACTGCCACATTTACAACAAACCACTCAATACCATAATTTCAGCTCCTTACGATACAGTTGTTGCCAGGTTATTTGACGGGAATCACGATTACAACGAGGTAAAAAGCCGGCTGCCGGGAACAGCTGCTGAGTTGTATACAAAAGAGGTCCTTGAAGATATCACAACAGGAAAAAAAAATTGGTTCACGGAAAAAATGGAAGAAAACCAAACTTCTAACTGGAGACCTGAAGCAATATTCAGAATGTATTACGGGCTAAATGACAATGATGTGTCACCATTGGATGCAGAAAATGCCTTCAACCAAATGAAGCAGCAGGGAGGAAATGTCAAGCTTGTCGGGTTGGGCCACTTAAGCCATATCCAGACGGCCTACTCAGCTTTGCCAAAAACCAGAATTTTCTTTGACTCACTAACCTTCGTTCAGTCCAATCCTGTTAAAATACCTGCAGCCAACTAGCCGGGGGAAAGAAACGCACCCGGTGATTTCGCCAGATGGTTATATTATTTATTCTATGTGATTCTTTATGAAGGGGTTAGGGAACGACTTCCCATTTTTTTCTCTCCCTAAAAACCATTCACCCTATTTGACTCCAAAATATGGGCTAGTCAAGTGTCATAAAGCAATTCCTCCAAAAATTTCCAACGAAACAGGTTGATTTGAAAACCAGTTTTCAGTAAAAATACTCATCCTATTTGGGTATAAATACCTACTGATCTGAGCGCTTTTGTGGCCTTATTTGCAAACTGCAGACACTGAGTTAATTCTAATTTCTCCCTGCTGATTATCAGTATAATCCTTACCATGAGAATAGCAATAGCCACTTTTGCATTAGTTTACCTTGTTTTTGCCCCAGCTGTCCTGAAATCCCAAAATAAACCTGTAATTAATTCAAATATTACAGGAAGGGTAATCAATGGCCAAACAAATGAGAATCTTTTTGGCGCCTATGTGATCATCAAAGGAACTACCAATGGATGTGTTACCAACACCAATGGCGAATTTCGGCTTTTGTCAGCTCAAAAACTACCCTTCATTTTGCGCGTTTCCTATATCGGATACAAATCGGAGGAAATAATGATAAAGGAGAATAAAGTTCTGGTAAAACTTGAGGAGAATGAAAACGAATTGTCAGAAGTAGTCATCAGTTCAAGACGGCGGCAAGAATCATCACAAGATGTACCAATCCCCATCTCTGTTGTAAGGGGTTCCATCATGGAGAATAACGGGGCATTCAACGTAAACCGTTTGAAGGAATTGGTTCCTTCTGTTCAGCTTTATTCCTCAAACCCCAGGAATACATCACTAAATATCAGGGGACTAGGCTCAACATTTGGCTTAACAAACGATGGCGTTGACCCGGGAGTAGGGTTTTACATCGATGGGATTTATTATGCCCGACCTGCTGCAACCGCCCTCGACTTTGTAGATGTGGATCAGATAGAAATCCTTCGCGGTCCCCAGGGAACGCTATTTGGGAAAAATACAACCTCCGGAGCATTCAATATAACTACGCGTGCGCCGGATTTTCAATCATCTGCGAACCTGGAAGTGAGCTATGGGAATTATGGATACATACAGGCAAAAACTTCATTAACGGGTCCTCTGGGCAGGAAATTCGCAGGAAGGCTGTCCTTTTCAGGGACTCAGCGAAACGGATTATTGTACAATATCCGAACAGAGAAACCTGTAAATGACCTGAACAATTCAGGCATCAGGGGGCAACTCCTGTATAAGCCAAATGAGACCGTTAAAATTACACTGGCGGGTGATGCAACTGTTCAGAAACCGGATGGCTATGCCCAGGTATTAGCAGGAGTTGTCACAACGAAGCGTGCCGCTTACAGGCAATTTGACCAGATTATCAGCGACCTGAATTATACACTTCCGGACACTGACCCCTTTAAACGCCGGATTGATCACGACACCCCATGGAAATCGGGCAATAACCTGGGAGGAGTATCCCTGAATGCCGATGTAAAGTTGGGGAATGGAACCTTAACATCTGCCTCCGCTTGGAGGTACTGGGTCTGGGATCCTTCGAATGACCGTGATTTTACCGGACTGCCTGTACTTACAAAATCACAGGGTAATTCCAGGCATGAACAATTGTCACACGAGATTCGTTATGCAGGTAAGTTTTCTGAAAAGCTAAATGGAGTAGCAGGATTGTATAGCATCTGGCAGAAACTGAATACGGATCCTGTACAGACTGAAGAATCCGGATCTGCGCAATGGAGATTTTCACAAAACACTACCAGCGGGTTATGGCAGACCCCGGGTTTGTTCGATGGTTATGGGACAAAAACAACCTCCAGCATGCAAACTTTTAGCGGAGCAGTTTTTGGTCAGCTCGACTGGTGTGTCATTGGCAAATTGCATTTGCTGCCGGGAGTCCGCTATAATTATGACAAGAAAAAAGTGGATTATGACCGCCAGACTTATGGCGGGTTACAAACAGCGGATCCAGCCCTGCTGGCTTTGAAAAACTTGCTTTATACAAACCAGGTATTCAAGGCAGATGTCAATGAAAGCAATTTCTCAGGACAACTCACTTTTGCTTACAAACCATCGTTGAAACTTAATGCCTTTTTAACTTATGCCAACAGCTACAAGCCGGTTGGCATCAACCTGGGAGGTCTCCCTACCGACAAAGGAAGGGTGATGACAGAACTGGCAAAGATCAGGCCCGAATATGTAACCCATTATGAGATAGGGTTAAAGACGAAGCCTTCTGGATCAATTATGCTCAATTTCATTTTGTTCGATACCAACATTAAAGATTACCAGACCCAGGTGCAAACTGCTGAAGTTGGTGTAAACAGGGGATATCTTGCCAATGCAGAGAAAGTTTGTGTGAAGGGAGCAGAAATGGAGGCCAGTATACGCCCAAATAATTTTATCCATATTAATTGTGCCGTTTCGTATACAGACGGAAAATATGTATCCTTCACCAATGCACCTGTTCCTTTGGAAGAGGTTGGTGGAGCCAGTGCATTTAAGGATATCTCGGGTGGAGAGTTGCCCGGGATCTCAAAATGGGGTGGGTCATTCACCGGAGAAGTAACCAAAAAGGGAAAACTGACTGATTTAGCCGGCAACTACTTTTTGTCGATGGATCTGTTCTGCCGCTCCTCATTTTCATCCAGCCCTTCCCCTTCGAAGTATCTGAATATTGATGGATATTACCTTGTAAATGGCAGGCTGGGCTTCAGGGCAGCAAAAGGAATCTCTTTCTATATCTGGACAAGAAACCTCCTCAACAGGAATTATTTTGAGCAACTACTTCCTGCCGCAGGAAGTGCAGGTCAGTATTCGGCTGTATTGGGTGATCCGATGACTTACGGAATCACACTGAAATACTCTTTTGTTAATTTATGATCCGGCAAGTAAAATCTTAACTTTCCATGCGTAAAATTGAGGAGGCAATTGCCTGACCTAAAAAGGGTCCAGATCTTTCAATCTGAACCCTTTGTTTGTAGTTATCCTATTGATAGGGACGAAATATCAGCAAGGCATTTAAACAGCTTGAAAATTAGCTTTTCAAAATTTTTGTTGTGATATTTTTGATGCTTGTATCTATTCCTTCAAATGGCTTCCCGTTTCCCTGGTTGTCATCTTCCACAATAATGAATTTGGTGCCTGCAACTTCTTTGGCCGCCAAAATCCTTTTGAAGTCGATAACACCTTCACCGACACTGCAAATATCGTCTTTGATCACTTCATAGAATGGCGGCTGGTTGGTACGCATGTCCTTCATATGGAGAAGCTGGAATCTGCCGGGGTATTTGTTGAACATGTCAACCGGATCCTGGCCTGCCTTAGAAGCCCAGAAGAGGTCAAGTTCCATGGTTATCAGGTCTGCATCCATTTCCTTCAGAAAGATATCATAGTAAGGGACAACGCCATTGATATTGACGAATTCAAAATTGTGATTGTGATATCCAAACTGAATTCCAACTGACTTCGTAATTTTAGCCACCTCGTTGCAGTCTGCAATATTCTTCTTGTAAGCCTCGATATTACGGTCCACCTCTTCAATCCAGGGTTTGATGCAATATTTGACACCAAGTTCCGCATGTGCATCTGCCATTAATTTAGCTTTATCCATGGTAATGCTGGCCGATTCAACCTGAGTGTGGCTACTGAGGGAAACCATTCCCAGGTCACCAATTATCTTCTTGAATTCTGCCGGAGAATAGCCATAGAACTTACCCTCTGAATAACCTGCCAGCTCCATGTTTTTATAGCCTATTTCCGAGATTTTCTTCAACGTACCCAGCGCATCTGCAGCCATGGCATCCCTGAGTGTATAAAGCTGTAAGCCTACACCAAAACTCTTTCTGTCTGCAGCTGCTGGAGTGTTACATCCTGCTGCACCGAGCAGCATCATGCCTACTGATCCGATAGCTGAGATCTTTAAAAACTCTCTTCTTTTTTGCATAATCTGATTATTTAGTTGTTTACGTTCAAAGCGATTTCATACCATAAAGATAATACTCTGGTTTAAGCTTCAAAACCAGCGAAGAAAAAAAAATTCAGGACAGTGATGGTTCAATATATTATGAATCTGTACCGCTTTTCAGACACGATGGTCCGGAGTTCCAGCCTAAACAGGAGCGTGATAAACAATATTGGGAGGCAATATTCAATCAGCAGGTTACTCTTTTGCCTTTTGCACATTCTGCATGGAGATGATCAGGGTGACGCGGGCTTCATTATGCTACCCGACTGATAAACTTCGGATCAGATAGAATGGAAATTGTTCTCAAAAGTTCATTAACATTTACGGCAGTGTGCCGTTCATTGGAGATGGAACCGTGACAGCATCCATAACCCTATATATTTTCATGATTTTGCTAACTTGCAATGGTATGAAGGAACACATAATCCATGTACCATGATGAAAAATAAACAACTGCCGTCAAAGAATATTCTGAGGGTCCTGCAAAATTGGTCGAGGACCGGAATAATCAACTATCCTCCAAGGCTCACTATGGTGATTTTTCTGCTGGTTGCAGGATCGCTTTCCGCAATAGCATTAGATCCTTTTATGAAAAACACCCTGATTCCGGAGAGGAAGATGGAGATTAAACAACTGAACGATCCCATTGGACCTATCGATCAGGAAAATAATAAGGATAGTCCTTTTACTGAACTTTTCAATGGCAAGGACCTTAGCGGATGGTGTTATCACAACAAAATATCAGAAAACATAATTCTGGAGCCATTTAAAGGCAAGACTGAATCATCAGACGGCCGTTTCATGGCGAAAGACAGCATGCTTACAATCAATCCATGGGACGAGGCAAAAGGCCCGCACTGGGTAAACCTCTGGTCATCCCTGGAATTTTCATCCGACTTTATGCTCACTATCGAATTCCGGGCCTCCCCAAATGCAGACAGCGGCATTTTCCTCAGGGGTAAACAATTGCAGTGCCGTGATTACCTGTTGGCAGGCCCTTACCGGGAATTGAAAAAATACAGGCCCCAGGACTGGAACAAGATAGAAGTTGTTGTAAAGAACAATGTTGCTCATTGCACCTGCAACGGGGAGGTACTCGAGGAGGCGCTTCAGATTCCTCCCAAAGGTTCAATCGGACTGGAGGCAGACCGTGGACGAATGGATTACAGAAATATCCTTCTGCGCTTGTTATAAGTGGCAGGAATTATTTACCGGGGTCCCGAACACAGCGGAAGCCGATATGGTTGCTAGCTGAAGACACTTCACCTTTGCCCCTGGTGCCTACCATATACCTTGTACAATACTGGTCGGTGCAAAGGAATGAACCACCCCTGTGCACACGCTTTTTCTCTTCGGGCGCGGCAGGATCGAAAGAGGAATCAGGGCCTTTCGGATTGACTGCTACATCTCCCTGATGCCTGTGCTGCGCATAAGCATCAGGATGGTACCAATCATTGCACCATTGCCATACATTTCCGGCCATGTCGAACAAACCATATTTGTTCGGTGGAAATTGTCCTACGGGAGCAATTCCCGCAAATCCATCTTCTGCGGTATCCTCAACAGGGAAAATCCCCTGGTAAGTATTTGCCATCGGCTTGCCACCCGGCTTGAATTCGTTGCCCCAGGCATAGGTCTTTCCTGACAATCCGCCCCTGGCAGCAAATTCCCATTCTGCCTCTGTAGGCAGCCGCTTGCCTGCCCATCCCGAATAGGCCACAGCGTCGGCATAAGCAATCTGCACTACCGGAAAATTCCCTTTCCCCTTGATGTCGCTCATCATGCCGGTAGGATGCCTCCAGGAGGCTCCCTGTTCATAACGCCACCATTGCAGCATGTTATCCAACTTTACGGGCTCCGGAGTTGGAGTGAATACTGCAGAACCGGGCACCAGGTTTTCAGGTGGCACCGTAGGAAATTCCTCTTGTGTTGGTGCAATTTCAGCAATGGTCCTGTAACCTGTTGCCTTTACAAATTTCTCAAACTGGTCATTCGTGACAACTGTTTTATCCATCCAGAAGCCATCCACATAAACACGGTGAACAGGTTTGGCATCCTCAACAGCGTTCAAGGTTACCGCGGTGCATACACCCTCATCCGGGATTGTACTGCCCATCGAGAATTCTCCGCCGGGAATCCATACCATTCCATCAGGAGCGGGCTCTCCGGGCTGTTTTGTGTTCTCATTTGTTGGAGCAAAAGGTGAAACGGCAGCGTTTATTATTACATCCTCATGCCTGGCACTTTTCACGGTTTTCACATTTGCCGGAGAAACAAAGAACATAATTCCTGCAACAAGTGCAGCAACCAGAACAATTCCTCCTACAATAAACCATTGCCAATGCACCGGTTTCTCAACAATTGGGGCTGTAACCTTCGATTTCTTATTCATAACTGGAAATATAGCGGGATTGGACCTGACAAGACCACACCTTAAAATCACGGGAAAGAAGCATCATTGCTAATTCTGGTTCTTCTTTCCTGGCGTCATCCTGGTCTCCCTGTTCATCTCAAAAATATCGGTACTTATAGAATAATCGCCAATCAGGTGCTTACAAAAGTAATCAGCCTTCAGCCAGAAAGCGTATTCTGTAAAATCACCGTAAGCATGTCTCTGCCCGGGCATAATAAATATATCAAATCGCTTGTTTGCCCTGATGAGGGCGTTGGCCATCCGGAAGGTATTGGCTGCGTGAACGTTGTTATCAATATCTCCGGTTATCAGCATCAGCTTTCCCTTGAGGTTTTTGGCCAGCTGAGAGTTCTTTTCAATATCGTAGAGAAACTGTGTTTCGCCTTCATCATTCACCTTTTCCTTAACACCGTGATGCGTTTCACTCCACCACCTGTTGTAAACATTGTTTTCGTGATTTCCGGAAGAAGAGACAGCAACCTTATAAAAATCGGGATATTGACACAGTGCTGCAGTTGACATAAACCCGCCGCCTGAATGTCCGGTTATTCCAACTCTCGTAATGTCAATAAACTTATACCTGTCAGCAAGTTGCTCAGCCACATATTTTTTGTCAGCCAGTCCATAATCCCTGAGGTCACCATATCCGTAATTGTGGTACCACTTTGAACGGTTGGGATTACCTCCCCTGTTTCCCAGGGTAATGACAATAAACCCTAGTTGTGCGACACGGTCTGTTCTGTCCATTTTGCTGTTGAATGCCGCATTGACAGCTTCGGTCTGAGGTCCGGGATAAACATATTCGATGAGCGGATACAGTTTGGTTGAATCAAAATTGAAAGGTTTGTACATCACTCCGTAAATATCGGTGACCCCATCCGATGCTTTTGCGTTGAATGGTTCCGGAAACCTATATCCAGCCCGGAAAAGGTTCGTCAGATCGGACTTACCCAATTCCATGACCGGCTTCCCGGTATTGTCCCTGATCTCATATTTTGGAACAGAGTTGACCCTTGAGCCGGTATTAACAAAATATTTGTATGAATCACTCATATCCATGTTATTGGTATAATCTCCCGGATTCAGAAGCTGCAACCCGGAGCCATCCAGGTTTACCCTGTACAGGTGTTCATAATATGGATTTTCATTGATTTCACGACCGTTGCCAATAAAATACATGGTTCTGCTTTTTTCATCCACCTTTACAATCTCTCCGCAATGCCACGGACCTGCTGTTATCTGGTTCTTCATGTTTCCATTTTCATCGTACAAATAAAAATGTGCCCAGCCATCGCGCTCCGACCAGTGAATTAGCTCCCTCCCATTGGCAAGAGTGAATAACCTTTTTGTTTCAATATAGGTATTCATACGTTCCTCTACCACAACCTTTACATCTCCTGTTTGTGTGTTCACGGCACAAATATCAACCCGGTATAAATCACGGCTTTTGCGCGTGATAAAAAGCTTGTCAGATGTTTCTGAAAGCCACATAGCCGGCACATAATCTTCAAGTCTTTGCTTATTGGAAAGATTCGCCCTGTGTATTTCAACACTCTGATCTTTAAATTTGTCAACGGCAACTTTTTTACCTGCCTTTGAGTTCATATCAAAGATCCATAATTCATCAATTGGCGCTTCCTTCTCTCCTGGCATCTGGTACTTATAGGTCTCCAGCTCGGGCCGGGGTTCTTTCAAAACATTTATGACCCACAAATCTTTAACCAGCCTGTTGTCGCTCCTGACCATGGCAAACTTCTTCGAATCCCGCGACCAACTGATCCAGGCACCTCTTCTCTTCTTACTTTCTTCCTTTATTTTCTTTTCGTCGTCATTGACTGTGGCAATATAGCCGTCCCCGAATGAATAGTCTTTCACTCCGTCGGTAGTCAGCTGATGCTCAACAATTGTACTGTCCTTATCGTCATTTTTCGCTTTCTTGTAATTCTCCTTGTCCATCCAGAAAAGATTGTAATTTCGGGAAAAGAGAATATGTTCACCATCAGGTGAAATATTGGCCCAGTCAGGGTTCTCCTTCTCTTCCTTCCATTCTTTATTTTCATAAAGCTCCCCTGTTTTCAGGTTATATTCAAAATGAAAAACCTTCTTCTTAATTTTATCCTTGTCCTTTTCGCTTCCGGAAATAGGACCCTTCTTTGCTTTGTTGGTCTCTTTCAAGGCGGCCGTTGAATCCTTCACGGCTTCACTCTTTTTTTCTTCGTCACGTGAACTGGTTACATCGAACTGGAAAACAGTATCATCCTTCCTGAATTTGGGTTTAATTGCCGGAAGATGCTGCCAATCATAAGGATCTCCTGTAATTTTTGTCAGCGTTGCGGCCATTTTATGGTTATCAAACAAAAATGACTTTGTACGTTTCTCCATGTCGACATGGTAAAAGAAAGTACCGTCCGATGTTGTGTCGGCAAACCAGAACTGATCTCCGGTTTTTAGCCATCGCGGATTAACCGAAGTACTAAAAACCATCTTTTTAATTTTTGTTGGGGAGAACCTTTCCGCAAGGCGGTAATCGGCATTCTCCACCGGGTTGTTCTGTGCAAACAGTATCGGACCTGAAAAGGCGATTATCAGGACAACAAGCATGAACAATTTTTTTTCCATCACCAGATTAATTGATTAGTTATTAGTATTTTCAATTCTCACCAGCATCTTATTTGATAAGATTGTGATACCTTGCCATGTAGTATGGTAAAAGGAAAAACGTACCTTCCTGTTCTGACCGGCCGCCACCTACTTCCTCTGTTGCCAACGCAAAACCGTCCCTGTCCTGCCTTACGTGGCCACGCTCCTCCACAGGGAGAGCATAACCGTTGATTCCCCATCCAATCGTTCGATTCTGACCGGGAGTCGGATCAAAAACAATATCCAGCCGGTTTGTATTATCCATCTTATAGCCAACCAGGTCAAGAGGGATGCCTTTTAAAGTTTCAGCTATCCCTTTCCCCAAAGATGGCACATTTTTGAGCTCCTTGATCTTCAGTTGGGTAAAACCTCCGGCTTCAGGGAAGATACTTTTTGAATTGAAAAATCCCTTTTCATCCATTTGAAAGAATCTGTTGGCCAAGGAGGCATAAACTGCATCCCAAAAAGCATTTTGTTGCTTGCTTATGTGCAGCCAGGAATTCTCGAGTGACATCCTGTACATTAATAACAGTTCAGGATCCTTCTCATAATTGATCAATCCGTACATACTCATCAGACAGAGATTGTTGTCCCACGGAACCACATTGGACGGTGGAAAGAATTCCTTGCCATGCATGGCATTGATGTGATAATTGTTCTTCTCACGGAGTGTGGCAGCAACTTTTTCATATTTCTGGTCCCCTGTTACGTGAGATGCCACATTCAGAAAGGAGAGCATCATCATCGAATTCAACCCGCGCTGCTCCCAACCCCAGATTGAGTTGACGTACTGCGGTGAAAAATCACCCCATCTGGTTGGTTTTCCGTCAAAATCAGACAGAAAAAAGCCATGCCGAATCAAATGATCGGTAATTGCGGCAACAACTTCCCGCACTGGCTTCTTTTCTTCTTCCGTTTTGGCCACGAGGTCATAATAGATCCCATAGAAAAAATAATGCCCGGCCAGTTCATCGGAGCTGGTATCACATTTCCAAAGGTATTTGCCGTCTTTACTTTTGACGAAGCGTGGATTGATATCTTTCCAGAATGGATCACTCTTTTGAACCGCAAGGTTCATTTTGTGGCTGAAATCCGGATCCTTCAATGGCTCTGGCCAGTCGACCGGAACTATTACCCTGGCTGGAAATCCGGGTTCATGAGTGATGTCCACCAACCATTTGCAAGCATTGAAACTCCTTACGGCCAATATTTTTGCCTCTGCATCACCGGTTACGGCATATCGGAATGCCTGTGCAGCTCCGTACATCGATGTATACATGCCATCATTGTCTGATATCCCTGGAATAGAAGTACTTACGTCATAAGGGATTTTCAGTTCATTGGGAGCAATAAAGCCCAATCGCTGATGCCTGGACTCCGTCTGAAGGGTGAAAAAAGCCGCCTTTTCATCCATTGTCATCCGTTTGGAAATAATCTGTCCTACTCCCCTGTTCGTTGCAAACCAGGCAGTACCATCACTCTGGACAGCAATATCATTCACACAATCGTCGGGCAGCCACCTTAGGCTGAACCTGTAATGGAAACGACCATTTTCTGCACGGATGGCTCCCTTCTCAGTGCCAAACCACACAATGCCATCCGGACCTGCTTCGGCACAGGTAAAATGATTGTAAGGCAACCCTTCCTTCCCGGAGAACAACTTCCATTTTTCTCCGTTAAAGCATCCGGCTCCCTGTTCTGCGCCAAACCAAAGCAGTCCTTTTGAATCAACCGCAAGGGCTGATACCTTCACAGGTGCCCACTTGTAGTTCTGATCGAAGGGAAACTGTTCTGTCCATTTTTTTTGCCCAGGAGAGTATAAAAACAGCCCGTTAGTCGTCCCGATTGCATAACCCTTGCCGTATTCCACGGAAGAGAGGAGGGTACCGGCGTTGACGGGAAGTTCAGGCAATTTCAGCGGAGCAGGAACCACATAGGATTTTGAAGGTCGCCAGGAATGCCCATCCCATTTAAGTTGCGAATTTTCAAGTATGGCAACAGGTGATCCGTCTTCAAATGCCATAGTTTTCACTCTATCATCAGGCATACCCTGTTTCGGAGCAAATCGTACGGCCACATCCTGCCTGAAATAGTTTTCAGGAACAGGCTGACCAGTGTTTATCAGGGGAGAAAGCAGTAACAAAAAAAATAGTAGTCTCATCGGATGATTGGTATTAGATAATCAGGCTGAATTAAATCAGCCACGAGTTAGCACAAATTTAGATTTATTTATTTTGAATTCTGAAAACAATTTGATTGGCTGGACTCTTTTTGAAATATTCCGGAGAAATAATCTGAAGCAGCCCTGGTCCGGCTTTTATTCCAATCTGCATCATTCATTTCATCCTCGTGAAGAAAGAGGGTTCAGAATCAGGATCAAGAAGGTAAAACAATTTGGCAACCAGGGAAGGGAAACGAAAAACTGAAGAAAACCAAAAAAAGCCTCAGTCCTCCTGAGAGGGCTGAGGCTTTTCAACTGCCAATATTTACAAAGTACAAAATGACTGACTATTTTACCGGCATAATCCGGCGTTACACTTACTTCTTAACTTCAGGAGCAGCAAGTGTTACTGCCTTTACGTCAACTGTGATCTCAGTCAGCCTTTTGGCTACTTCAGGCTTCATAGACTCCTGGTAACGCCCGCCAAGATGTTTGGCCAGGAATTTCTCTGCCGATGCCATCATGGACATATTATTGACCGGACGTGCAAATCCATGGCCTTCATCAGGTGCCACGATGTATTCCACCGGGAAGCCTCTGTCACGCAGTGCGATGACAATCTGGTCGGATTCTGCCTTGTTGACCCTTGGATCATTCGCCCCCTGGACAACCATTAATGCCGCTTTTATCTTTCCTGCTGAATTAAGCGGTGACTGACGTTCCAATTGGGCCTTGCCTTCGGGATTCGTCGGATCCCCCATTCGAACATGAAAAGTCTTCCTTACCGCCTCCCAGTAAGGAGGAATAGAATTCAGAAGTGTTATTAAGTTCGACGGGCCAACAATAGAAACCCCGCAAGTGTAAATATCTGGTGTAAAAGCCACCCCTGCAAGGGTAGCATAACCACCGTAGGAACCACCCATAATTCCAACCCTTTTGGGATCGGCGATCCCTTCTCCGGTCAGGTATTTTACTCCCCAGGTCAGATCATCCTGCATCTTTTCTCCCCACTGATTGTTGCCTGCATTCAGGAATTTCTTGCCATAACCCGTGGAAGAGCGGAAATTGGGGGACAGAACAGCATATCCCCGGTTGGCGAGGAACTGGGCAAATGAATTGTAGCCCCAGGTGTCGCGCGCCCATGGCCCGCCATGAGGAAAGACTATCAGAGGCAGATTTTTAGCTTCCAGTCCTTTGGGCAATGTTAAATAGGCAGGTATTTCAAGTCCGTCGGAAGATTTATAAGTTATAGCCTTCATTTCCGAAAGGGCCTGGACTGGGATGTTGGGCCGCGGCCTGTACTGGAACGAAAGCTTTCTGGTGGAACGGTCCCATAAATAGACCGAACCCGGGTCCACATCAGCGGATGCATTGACCAACCAATAATTTTCATCCGTTGTGGAGGAGTAAAAATAGATATCAGAATTTGGCAATTCCTTCTTAATCAAATTATAATCTTCTTCATAAGTTTTGTCCTTCCAATAGACCCTGTTTCTTTCATCCTCATAGGATGTATAGATAATTGACTTGTTTTTCTCTGAGATCCCCAGGTTTCCAAAATCCACCCTTTTCACTGGATCACTTTCTATAATTTCTTCAATTAAAGTCGAAGGATCAAAGCGAACCAGACGCGAGAGATCCACTGAATCTCCCTTGTTGGTGCTCATGTAAACACCTTTGTTCTCCTTATCAAATGAAAATGGAATAGCCTCCTCAAACACAGTTGTGGAATAAATTTTAACCAACTCTTTGTCATCAACCCGTAGAAGATCAGTACTTCCATCTGCATTGGAGCGGCTTGCAAGCCTAAGCTGGTCCTCCCAGTCAAACACCCATCCGGTTATTCTGTCCTCAGGTGAATTCTGGCGTACCAGGGTCCTTTCACCGGTCGAAAGTTTCATTTTATACAGGTCGTGCCATGCCTTATCCCGGTCATTCAAACCGATGTAAATGGCATCTGCATCCTTAAAAGGTACTGCATAAATGAAGACCCTTACTCCTTTTAAGTTGGTAAGGTCCCTGTTTGCCGGGATATCTTTCCCGGGTTGAGGTACCTCCTGAGGATCAACGGCGTAGATATTGAAATTTTCGTCGCCACCCTTGTCCTGGATATAAAGGATGTACTTGCCGTCGCGCGACCAGAAATAATTTCTTACAGGGCGAAGAGTGTCAGCAGTAATTGGCTTAGCGGCTGTAAAATCTTCATTGAGTTTCTTCACCCAGATATTGAGTGTTCCTTTGTAAGGCTTAACAAACGAGATAAATTTCCCGTCTGGAGATAGCTGTCCTCCAGCAATTTCAGGGTTGTCAAACAAGAGTTCACGATCAATAACCGGAGGCTGCTGCAATTTGGGCGCAGGAGCCTGGCATGCTGCAAATGTCGCAAGCAATAAAATGTAAATCAACTTTAAAACTTTCATTTGAAATTAATTTGGTTAAAATTCGGAAAATAAACAGGTCACAATCAAAGTCTCTGCTTCAAACAATATTTTGGATGCATTTCCATTTTCTTGCAATCAGTTGCCCGATTGCAGTTTACTATTTGTAAGAGTAACCTCTTATACGATAAAAAGTGGAATTTGTATAAATAAAAATGAGTTTTATTTAACATCTTTCATTTTTAATAAACCCACTAATAAGTTTTCTATTAAAATTAATCTTATCTAAAATACTTACAATCATTAGTATAAAACCCTTTAAATTCATTACATACCAGTTCTAAAAATATACTATTAAACATAAATATATTTACTAAAAGGAAAAGGCAAAGAATATTAAAAGAAGGAAAATTGGTTCAATTGCGGATCATTGTTGTATTGCCGGTTTTCAAGGATTGCCAAAAATAAAAGGCCGGACACAAAATGCCCGGCCTTAAAAAGTTGGTTGCTGGAATGAATTAATATTTCCACAATTTAGTTCCTGCCAAAGGGTCTGGCTGAACTTGAAAAATTCCTATTTGACCTTGTCAAGGTAGAGGATTCCGGGAAACTCACGGTCCCCCATTTTGCTGGTAAAGCTGATTGTTAGCGGCATATCGCCTGATTCGATTTTCCAGGTTTCTTTTGAATTCAGCACAATTTCCTGACCGTCCCTGTAGAAAGTAGTGTTTGAGTCGAGGATCAAGGTTCCTTCAGAAGCGGAGCGGATGGCCTTGGTAGTCCTGGGCATCTCATAGATGATAATTTTACTCTCTTTCCCGTCAAGGGTAAGATTTTCAACAAAGGGATATTGCTGTCCGTCCGTATTCTCATAGGTCCGGGTGGTCAGCAAACTGTCGCCCACTACTTTAATCGTAAGTCTTGACAAGAATATCTGCCCTGGTGGCAAAACAGTTTTTTCCTTGTTAATTTTCCATTCTCCTGTAAACACAGACTCCTGAGCCTGCAGTATGAATGAGGAGATAACAAATAATAATGTGAAAATAAGTTTAAAATTTCTTGCATTCATAAATTTGAGTTTAAGGTGAAATCGTCTGATTACCAACAAATGTAAACAATATACTTACCTTTTACAAGCCATTCCCCACAAGAAAAATGGCTGAAATCTTACAATCTCAGCCATTTTTCTTGTGGGGCAATATTCTTTGCCTTCTTGATCCGGCGAACAGCACAGGAAGAAGGATTTCAAATATTACAGCGCTTTAACCTGCTTCTCACACGCAGCTTTTATCTCAGCTGCCTTTGCGTCTGCCGGATTCAGTTCAATGGCCTTGTCAAAAGATGGAATGGCATCACTGAATTCCTTCTTGGCTTTTGCAACCTCTGCCTTATACCCCGGATCATTGGCATCCTTGAATTTTTTTGAATTTATTTTATCGACAGCACCCTTCAAAATAGTGTTTCCACTATTGTATCTGCTGACACCTTCGGAAAAATAGGTTTTGGAGAGATCTCCTTTGAATTTGGCATTTTGAGGGTATTTGGCATAGCCTTCATTGATCGCTTTCATGTACTCATCATTATTCTTCTGAATTTTGTACACTATTGCCTTGTTGTAAAGAGCATCCTCAGGCTTGAAATTGTTGGAATAACACAGATCAAAGTATTTTACCGCCCTGACATAATCTTTGGTTTGGAAGGAACAAAAAGCGCAATTGTAATACATCGCATAATCCTTTGGATTGGTCCCCCAGGCAGAATCTGCTTTTTCATACGTTTGCAGTGCCTTTGCATAATCTTTGGCCTTTAACGCATCATTACCGGCATTCTGCAATTTTATATGCTCTTGGGCAAAAATTGTTCCCACAATAAAAGATAAGATCAAAACAAAGGCAATCCTTTTCATACATTTCAATTTTAAGTAGTTAGAATAAACAAAAGTAAATCAGGCAGAAGAAAAAAGTCGAAATAAACTAAAAAGCTGACTAAAGTCAGATTTTCATATACTCTGTCAAAACTAAAAAAAAAATACTAAGAACAAAATACATTCAAAAAATTCTGTCTGCCTGATCTCTGGATGGTTCATTTCTTGATTCACTGACACTTCCTGCCGGTAACATTATCTGCCCGGTTATTCATTTCACATGGCTGTTAACTCCCTTGCACCGGAGTTAACCTGTTCATATCTGCCGGTACACTCAACAAGGCAGGTGAGCACCAATGTCTGCCTTGTCAAGGCTGCTAAAAATGCTGATTTTTGAAAGCCCAAATGCATCCGAGGAATACTTATGATAGTTTTATGTTGTATTTATCTGTATTTCAAATGTATGGCATTATTATTTTGTTAACAAGCCTTGTTGATAACATTGTGCGTATCCATAGGATTGAGCTGTTATTTTTCCTGTATTATTGATATTTTTCCTCTAATTATGAACAGTTTATAAGAACATCTTCAGGGGAGCGGGGGAGGAATGGCAGACCGAAAATAATCAGGCAGAGATTGGCCTCCTTTAAAATGTAAAGGTCTGCACCTTTTTTGACAAGGACTATCGGGTACGGTGAAGAAGAAAGTAATATCTGCACTGTTTTTTGAAAAAAGGAATTCAGGCAGTACAATAGCAGTTTGGATTCTGACGCTTTAGCCAGAATGAGCTTACAATCATTTGAAATGCAATAAATAAATTTTTATGACTCATAAGAAAAAACTTGCGGAATACCTGAAAGGAGGCTCCATTGGAGTGCTGGATTTAAGAAAAGGCAATTTAAGCAATTTATACCTTGCCAATTCCAATCTTCTGAATGCCAGGCTAAGTGGTGCCGATCTGAGCGGAACGATCCTTAATGGAGCTATCCTTGCCAATGCCGATCTGAGCGGAGCAAATCTCAGTGGGGCCAATATGAGCAACTCTGATCTGAGCAATGCCGACCTGAGCAATGCCGATCTGAGCGAAACCAATCTCAGTTTTGCCAATCTCAGCCAGGCAAACCTCCGGGAAACAAACCTGATTCTTGCCAGACTCGACGATGCCAACCTGGTTGGGGCAAATTTAAGCGGAGCCAGCCTGATGGGTGCCAACCTCACCAATGCTCATTTAAACAATACTGATCTTACAGGGGCAAACCTTGAAGGGGCCTTCCTTGTAGACGCTGATATTAAGGGAGCGAATCTCGAAAGCACCTACCTGGATGAAAGTTACCAGTTTGACACCAATTTTAGCAGTTCTCTGAAATAAGCGGCTTACAGTCTCCATTGAATCAGCGCTTTTGTAAAAATTAATCATATCATTCCCTTTATTTTTACTGCGGGGAGTTTTGACTAACCCGCCCGGGTCGGGACTGCTCGTAATCCATTCTCCAGGCTGCCTTTTCTGACCTTACTGATCTTCATGCATTGATATATCTCAAAAAATCAAAATTCAAGTCTCATTTTATTTTACTTTGCAATTACATACTAATACTTTGCCAGAGTGAAAACCCTAAGAAAGATCCTGACCCTAACCCTCCTTCTACTGTTTATAGCCGGTAAATTGAATGGACAGTTTCTGATGGATATGGTTGATACGACAAAAATTGAAGGCAAGGGCATACTGGGTGTTTACAAAAGATTCGACAGGTTAAAGATCGGAGGTTATATTCAGCCTCAATTCCAGATTGCCAGCATGGAAGGAACAAAGAGTTTTGAGGGAGGCGATTTTGGTCAGAACGTCAGCAAAAGGTTTATGCTGAGGCGAAGCAGGGTTCGCTTTGATTATATTTATTTTGGCGCTAACAGGGGACCTGGTGTCCAGATTGTGTTCCAGTTTGATGCAAGTGAAAAAGGGTTCACGGTACGCGATGTTTGGGGAAGGGTTTTTGAGAACAGGTTTAAACTGTTCTCTTTTACAACAGGAATGTTTGCCCGTCCTTTTGGTTACGAAGTGAATTACAGCAGTGCTGACAGGGAATCGCCGGAAAGGGGCAGGATGTCGCAAACACTGATGAAGGGTGAAAGAGACCTGGGTGCCATGATAAGTTTTGGTTCCAGGAGGAACTCCCATTTCCTGGAAAAAATTAATGTGAACATTGGTTTATTTAACGGACAGGGAATTTTGTCAACGGGTGATTTTGACAACATCAAAGATTTTATTGGCAGGATTTCCACAAAACCCGTCAGCCTTTCAAAAAAGGTCCAATTCTCTGCCGGGGTCTCAACCTTGCAAGGAGGATTAACACAAAACACCAGCTACAAATATTCGACAGGCACGGTTAACGGAACAATAACCACGGTTGTTGATTCAAGTTCATCAAACTTGTTCAGAAAGTCTCCCCGGGTATATTTTGGATCTGATGCACAGTTGAAAATCAAAAACAATGCCGGCTCAACAGAACTCCGGGCAGAGTTTATTGTTGGTCAGCAAACGGGAACCATCAACAGCAGTGAGACCCCAGTCGAACTGCTCCAAGGGACAAACGGCTACTATGTAAGGCAGTTCTCCGGTGCCTATTTTTATGTGGTCCATAGCCTGTTCTCTGAAAAACACCAATTGATTCTTAAATATGACTGGTATGATCCGAATACACGCGCAGGCGGCAAAGATATCGGAGCTGCCGGTTCAACCCTTACATCGGCCAATATAAAGTACAGCACACTTGGATTCGGCTATCTTCATTATATTAATGACAATGTAAAACTCATCCTTTATTATGCAAGGGTCTTCAACGAGAAGACGCTGTTAAACGGTTACACCTCAGATGTGCCCGATGATATTATGACTGTCAGGATGCAATTCAGATTTTGACATTCAATCACTCCAAAACAGGCGTCTTCAAGGCAGGAATCCTTATACCCTGAAACAAATTCTCCGGGAAAAACAAATGGATGAATTATCCCACTGAGATATTTGAACCGCAATCTGACGGGTTTTGAAACTTTATGATTTCTAATTTGTTATTTTAGTGCATATTTGAGGTCTGAATAAGGCCTCAACATTGTTTGATTCCGGAATTGCAAATATTACTTTCCCAAAATGGACGAAAAAATGCCTGACACCTCAATGAATGTCTTTTTTGCAATAAGTCCAGACTTGTTTTGTGTCGTTTCAAAGGAGGGACACTTCGTTACCCTGAATCCTGCATGTGAAACAGTACTCGGTTATTCCCAGCATGAGTTGGAAGGCACAAATTTCATGAAGAACCTGCATCCGGATGACATTGGTCCAACATTAAAAAAAATTGAGCATCAGTCCAGGGAAAAGGCACCAATAAGCTTTGCCGCCAGGAACAGATGTTCAGACAACACTTACAAATGGCTGGAGTGGAAGGGGCAGACAGGTGCAGATGGATCCATCTTCGCTGTTGCCAGAGAAATTGGCAGAAACCAAAGTTCGAAAAGAGATATATTTACCCGGAAGAACAGTTCTGAAAGGATTTCAGGCTCCTGCAGTGAAGCCATCATCATGCTCAACAATGTGGGGGAAATTTTCTTCTGGAATGAAACTGCTTCCGCCATTTTCGGGTACACGAAAAGCGAGATAATTGGAAGGAGCCTCGACCAACTGATCGCTCCTGATAAACGCCAGCTGGCACATCAGGAATTTTCAGGAATCTTTGAACCTTCCGACCAGAGAACAGCCTTCGAAAAAAAAATTGAAATTACAGCCGCTCACAAAAATGGCCATGAATTTCCCGTTGATATTTTCTTGTCTGTTTTCAAGACAGAGAATACCTGGCAGACTATCGGAGTAATCCATGACAGCACAGCGAGGAAAGTAAATGAAGATGCTCTGGAAAACAGGGAACAAAAATTTCGTCAGATTTTTCATAACATGCAGGATATCTATGTATTGACAGACATAGAGGGCACGATCCTTGAAGTCAGCCCATCTGTCAGCAGGTTTTTACATTATGAAAGGGAGGAGCTTCTTGGTACACTGGTCCAGAATATTTACTATGACCAGAATGATCGCCAGGATTTGCTCCGGGAAGCAAAAGAGAAAGGTGAATTGCTTGATTACGAGTTAAGGCTCAGGAATAAAAACAACGAATTGGTATGGGCATCGATCAATAACCTCAACCTTTTAGACGGACAAGGTAATTTGCTGGGAATAGAAAGCATGGTAAGAGACATCAGCTTCCGTAAACATGCAGAGGATGAGATGAGAAAACTATCCACTGCAGTTGAGCATAGCCCTGTCAGCATTATCATCTCAGACCTTGAGGGAAAAATTGTTTATGCCAACCCAAAGGCGGTGGAAACGACCGGATATTCCCTGGAGGAACTGCTGGGGCAAAATCCCAGGGTATTAAAATCCGGAGAAACTGATCAGCAAGAGTATAAGCAACTCTGGGAAAATATCAGCACAGGAAAACAATGGTCCGGTACATTCCACAACAAGAAAAAAGACGGTACCCTCTACTGGGAATCTTCCTCGATATCACCCATCATGGATTCAACCGGGAGGATAATAAATTATGTGGCTGTTAAGGAAGACATTACTGAAAAGAAAAGAATAAATGATGATCTGATCGACAGTGAAGCAAAGTTAAAAGCAGCCAATCAAACGAAGGATAAACTGTTCTCTATCATTGGCCATGACCTTCGAAGCTCCATTGGGAGTTTTGGACCAATCCTGGAGTTGCTGACTGACGAAGGAAACCTGGACGAAACTGAGAAAAGTGTTTTGCTGAATGCCCTTCTTCAAGGTTCCAGAACTGCTTATAACTTGCTGGAAAATCTATTAAGCTGGGCATCAGGACAGTCAGGCAGAATCAGTTTAGAGCCTGCTTACTTCAATATCAAGGAAGTAATTGACAGTAATATTGATTTGCTTTCCTCCTCTTCGCTTCAGAAATCAATATCCCTGTCTGTAAATAGCAGGGAAAATGTTTCTGTATTTGCAGACAGAAATTCAATCGACCTGGTAGTCAGAAATCTAATTTCCAATGCCATTAAATTTACCAGTGAAAGGGGATCCATTACAATCAATTTACTGGATGCCGGAGACTTTGTAGAAGTTGAAATTGCAGACAGCGGTGTTGGCATAAAAAAAGAAGTAGCCGAAAACTTATTTGCCTCAAATTCATTTTATACAACCCTTGGAACAAATTTCGAAAAGGGATCAGGGTTGGGCCTGGTTTTGTGCAAGGATTTTGTAGAGAAAAACGGTGGAAGCATCAGGGTTGAAAGTGTGGTTGGAAAAGGAAGCAGGTTTACCTTTTCAATCCCCAGAAATGAACCCGAATCATGAACATTGGACTAAGCCAAGACCTGGTGCCGGCATTTTACTGTGGATGTTATGAACTTTTGCTTTTTGCACCCCTACCGGGCGGATACCAGCTTACAGGGTTGTACCCTTTCAGGCAAAATCATTGGGTTTATAGCGCGGTAAAAGTGATACCCGAGGAATAGTAAAGAAGAATGTACTCCCTTTGCCAGCTTCGCTTTCCACCCAGATTTTACCTCCATGCTTGGTGACAAATTCCTTGGCAAGAAGCAGGCCCAGGCCTGTACCAACCTCATTCTGAGTTCCATATGTAGAATGAGTTTCCTCCATTTTGAATAATTTCTCAATGTCATTTTTCCTGATTCCTACTCCATTGTCATTAACGGAGATCATCCAGTCATCAGGTTGTTGCTCAGCAGAAATCTGTATCATTCCACCCGGATGGGTAAATTTGACGGCATTGGAAATCAGGTTTCTCAAAATGGCGTTGATCATATCCTTGTCTCCAAATACCTTGACACTGGCTGGAATTTTCTTGGCAATTGAGATCGACTTCTGAATGGCTGAATCTTTAAGCAGTTCAGCAGTATCATTGATTAAAGGTGCCATGTCCAGGTATTCCGGATTAAACGACATACGGCCTGTCTGGGAACGTGACCATTCAAGCAGGTTCTTAAGCAGGTCTATGGCTCTTTGTGAGGATTTCTGAATTGATTCTGCATATTCCTCGATACCATCATAGTCTTTGGCCTTAATTTGTTCTAACAGCAGTGTGCTGTAACCCATGGTGGCATTGAACGGGCTTTTAAGATCATGGGCAATGATTGAAAAGAATTTATCCTTGGTTGCGTTGAGGTCGCCCAAACGCACCTCATTCTCTTTCAGCGACTTTTCTGCCTCAATCCGTTCAGTGATATTTATCGCAAAAGCGGCCATACCTGTGGTAGAGCCGTCTGTTGCGAACAGTGGACTATAATACCATTCGCAGGTAATAATTTTTCCCTCCCTGGTTTTATTCTCAAGCGTATGGATGGATGTAATCCCATTATCGACAACTTGCTGTAATATTTTGCTGACATAAAAAACTTTATTATCAGCAACGATTAAATTGGAATTCTTTCCTATTGCCTCTTCCTCGCTATAACCAAAAATTTCCTCTGCGGCGGGATTCCAGCTGGTCAAACGAAATTCCCTGTCACATTCGATGGCTGCCAGTGGTGTTTTTTGAATATGTGTACGGTATCTGCTCTCTGAATTGATCAACATTTTATCTGCACGATTGCGCTCAGTGATATCCCGTTGAATTCCAAAATGTCCCGATATTCTGTTTCTTGAATCGTAAACGCAGATATAATCGACTTCTATGTACATCTGGGAACCGTCAAACCTTCTTTCCGAGGATTCAAAATGAAGTTTTCCGGAGTCAAAAAACTGTCGCCAGACTCTCTTCCCAAAATCCAGGTCATGGGCAAAAAAATCATTGGGGGTCAGATTCAGAAAATTCTCCCTGGAAGCGCGGTACTGGTCCAGCATTGCATCGTTAACCTTCGTGACACGCTGATGGGAGAATACATATTCAATTGTTTTATCCTTGTCGATGGTTTCATTCCACTCGACAGGTTCATCGATCATCATGAAAAAAAATCCTTCCGACGATTGAGAAAAGAAGACCTCCAGCAAACTTTCACTTTCCCTCAGGTTTTCCTCTGATTTCCTCCGTTCTGAGATATTCCGGATAACTATACTGGCAAGTTCATTCCCATCTACGTCTGCAAAAACAGAGGAGGAAACCTCAACCGGGAACCTTGTTCCGTCGCGGCTCAGCGCTAGAAGTTCTCCAAAGAATTTTCCTTTGTAGGACCTGCTCTCCAGGGCATCAGCCAACCTGGAATCACCGGACTCAAAAATTCCATTCTGACCAACCTGGCAAAGTTCATCTATGGTCCGGCCAAACATCTGACAGGCGGCAGGATTCGCATTAAGAATCATCCCGTCAACAGTTGTTAGCAGAACTGCCTCAGGCGTGTTTTCAAATAGCATTTGATAACCCGCTTCACTTTTTCGCAGATCTTCTTCCAATAGAATTCGCCCTTTAATATCTTTCATTAAAGCCGGTTGCCATGTATATTTCACTGCACAAAAATTTCCTTATTATCCAATGGAAAATTTTACACAGTCTTACTTATATTGATAAAAAGAATTTCGCCGTTTTACTTCTCCCCAGAATACGATTAGGTACAATATCATTATTATGTTAATTAATAATACATTAACACAATAACAAAGGTAGGAAAAAAGATTTAAGAAATCCACTAAAAAAAATTGACCGGATTTTTTGGCCTTACAAAGTTGGATATTTTAGGTATCCTACCCGTTAATTAATTGTATCAGAGTATTTTATCAAAGCTATAAGAAAATTTGAACAACTAATCGTGCTGGTTTGTAGTTCAAAAAATGATTCCTGCAATAATGAAGGCCCCTCTATAAATTCAGGACAGTTGTCATGACAAAGTCGAAGGCTATAAAAAATTTTTATCGAGAAATTCCTGGAATTTATCTTTGTACTGATCACTGACCGGGATGTATATTTTACCAAAGACAATCCGGCTTCGCTCAATGGTTTCAATTTTGTCCAGATTGACAATATAGGAACGATGCACCCGCATAAACTTCTCTTCCGGTAATTTTTGTTCGAGCGACTTGATAGAGTTGAGTGACAGCAAAGGTTTATCTTCTCCTGCTGTAAAAACCTTGATATAATCCTTTAATCCTTCGATGTATAGGATATCATTAAAATTAATGCGGCGGATTTTATATTCTGACTTCAAAAACAGAAATTGGGTGTTTGCCTCAATAGTGGGTGTAGCACTGGCTTCCATTTCGGCCAACTTTCGCGCTTTACCCGCAGCTTTCAGGAATTCCTCGTAACTGAATGGTTTAAGCAGATAGTCCACCGCGTTAAGTTTAAAACCTTCCACCGCATATTTCTCGTAGGCAGTCGTGAAAATGATTTTGTGTTCTTCTTCAAGGCTTCTGATAAACTCTATTCCTGTCAAATCAGGCATTTGGATATCAACGAAAATCAGCTCTGCATCCTGATTGGCAAGAAACTCTACTGCATCCAGCGGATTGTCAAATGCGCCTACCAGCTCCAAATACGGTGTTTTGTTGACATAATCAACAACCAATTTTAGCGCCAGCGGTTCATCATCAATAGCAATAGTTTTCATTTTCATTATGTTAATCCCTTTTGATGGTAAGTTCAACCTTAAATGCGGAGGCGGTCTGGTCGATCCTCAATTCATGCTTACCCGGAAACAACAGTCCAAGACGCTTTCTGACATTTTCAAGCCCGATTCCGGAATGCTGAAGGTCGACCGTTCGAGGAACCTGTCCTACTCCGTTTTCAGTTCTGAAGCAAATCTGAAACTTGTCTATGTCCATATGAATCAATATCCGGCTTGCCTCCCTGTGTGATGCACCATGTTTGAACGCATTTTCGATGAATGGAATGAAAAGGAGCGGAGGAATGGAAAAATCAGGATACTCAAGCGGGAAATCAACCTGGAGATCAACTTTGGGGCTCAACCGTAATTTCATCAGGTCGATGTAGTTGTTCATAAACTGGAGTTCATGGCTCATCAGTGTCTCTCCATGCTCTGATTCATACAGCAGGTAGCGCATCATTTTTGACAGTTTAAGCACAGATTCCTGGGCAGTAGGGCCGTCGATGCCAATGAGTGAATATATATTGTTCAGCGTGTTAAAGAAAAAATGCGGACTAACCTGGTTTTTGAGAAAAGCCAGCTCAGAGGACAATTTTTCCTGTTCCATCTCTTTTTGTCTCCTCTCATTCTGCTTGAATTTTTCCATTACACCAAGTCCCAGAGCAAAACCAGAAAGTAAAACTGATGAGAGAAAATGGCTGAAAAGACCAAACGCCTTCATAGGAGGTTTAAAATCTTCTTTCCCTCTTTTGATGCTTTTTAATGCTTCCTGGAACCTGCTGGATTCTACAGGATCAAAGATCCAGTATTTTTCGACCAGGGATGAAATAAAATAAGTGGCAAAAATCAGCCCGAACAAGAGCAAAACATAAAGAAAACTCTTGTCCCGGAGAAAAAATGAAGGCACCAGCCATAAATAACCGACATAAAAAATGATCCCTGCAGAGGCAGCACGAACATAGAATTCATATAGCCTGTGAACATTACCTCCACCATAGGCATTGTGAAGGTACAAAGGGATAATTACAATTATAATCCAGCCTATTGCATGGAGAGACCATGATATCCAACTGTCACGTTTTGAAACTGATTTAACCATTTGTTCACTTTTGTTCAAAGATAATAATTTCATAAGCAAAGAATCAGGATATGTTAATTGTTAACGGCTGTCCCTCCCCTTCTGTATTCCGGGTTTTACCGCAAAAGTGCCGGATTATCATGGTTGTTGAATTATTCATATCGTAAGGCGTCTATGGGGTTGAGACCGGAGGCTTTTTTGGCCGGATACCAACCGAAGAAGACACCAATTGCGGTGCAGACCAGGAAGGAAACTACAACCGACTGTGTCATAATGACGACCGGCCAACCCATCAATGTGCCAACCAGGTAACTTATGAGGTAACCCAGCCCAATTCCAATAATACCACCAACAACACTTAACATGGTAGATTCAATCAGAAATTGCATAAGGATGTCAATTCCCTTGCCACCAATAGACATGCGCAAACCTATCTCACGGGTTCGTTCCGTAACTGAAACATACATGATATTCATGATTCCAATTCCTCCTACCAGCAGGGAAATCCCAGCGATAGCACCAAGAAGTGTTGTGAGGATATCACTGATAGAGGTAAACGTTTTCACCAGTTCAGACTGTGACATCACCCTGAAATCATCATCTGTCGGTTTAGATATTTTATGCTGTTTTCGCATTACATTCTGAAGCTCCGTTATCGCAGCCTGTGTCTTTTCCTCACTGACGGCTGAAGCATAGATGGCCTGGATATAATCAATGGCCACAAACCGGCGCTGCACGGTAGTATAGGGTGCAATCAGCAGGTCGTCCTGATCCTGTCCAAAAGAATTTTCACCCTTCTCACCCAGCACTCCGATAATTTTCATGGGTATGTTCTTAAAACGGATCGTCTGCCCTATCGGGTCGGCTCCAGCGGGAAATATATTTTTCACGACGGTTTTCCCAACAAGGCAAACCTTGGCAAGGCCTGCAATTTCCTGGTCCGTAAAAATGCGGCCACTCTCGACTTCAATTTTTTTAATGCTTAAATATTGAATATTAGAACCATAAATAGATGTAGGCCAGTTTGAATTCCCAAACACCGCCTGACCGCTGGTACGAACTTCCGGCGAAACAGCCGTAATATCCTGACATTGTTGTTTAATTGCCTCAACGTCTGCAAGTCTCAGCGACTGACTACTGGAATTCCCCATCATGACACCACCTCTTTGCTGCGATCCGGGCATAATAAAAACAAGGTTGGAACCCATGCCTGACATCTGGTCCTGTATGCTTTTCTTGGATCCCTGACCAATGGCCAGCATAGCAATGACTGATGCTACGCCGATAATGATCCCCAGCATCGTCAGAAATGCCCTGAATTTATTGCGCATCAGTGCATTTTTTGCAATTTTTATAAGATTGGAATAGTTCATTTTATGAATTATAAACTTCAAATTCAACAATTGGGAGTGATTTGAGCATGTCAGTAGCGATTACCCTGTCGGAAACCATGACCTCTTTCGTAACATATCCGTCGCGAAATGTAATGTTCCTGGAGGTCAGCCTGGCAATATCAGGTTCGTGGGTAACAAACACAATTGTTTTCCCCTGGTCTGAATTCAGCCGCTGAAAAAGCTCCATGATTTCATAGGAAGTTCGGGTATCCAGGTTGCCGGTTGCCTCATCGGCAAGAATGACAACCGGGTCATTGACCAGCGACCTGGCAATTGCAACACGTTGCTGCTGTCCTCCGGAGAGTTGATTAGGCATATGATGCATCCTGTCGGCCAGACCAACAGCCTCGAGAGCAGCCATTGCCAATTCCTTGCGTTCTTTTGATCTAATCCTGCTGTTGTAAAAAAGTGGCAATTCTACGTTTTCCAGGGCTGATGTTCGCGACAAGAGGTTGTAAGATTGAAATACAAATCCAAGCTTTTCATTCCTCAGTCCAGCCAGCTCATTTTTGTTCAGGTCAGACACATTGACCCCATCAAGCTTGTAAACACCTGAAGTAGGTTGATCCAGGCAGCCCAGGATATTGAGCATGGTAGATTTACCCGAACCACTGGCCCCCATTATGGCCACAAATTCACCTTCCATTATGCTGATATTAACTCCTTTCAATGCGCGGACAATAACATCCCCCACAAAAAAGTCCTTTTTCAGGTTGATGACTTCTATAATTGCATTTTTCATACTAACTATTTTAAAAGAGGTAACCGTAATAATTATACTACTACTTTTTTTGTCCGGGACGTGTGGGCATGAATGGGCTCTTTACCGCTTGCTTTGTCTCAGTCGTGGCTTTTTCTGCAACCATCGATAAAACAATCTCCTCTCCCTCTTTCAGACCGGATACCAATTCATAATTGATCCCGTCATCAGATCCCAGTCTTACCTCGACTTTATTCAGCACAGGACCATTCTTTGTCCAGATAACTGTACTCTTTGTTTCAGAAGTGACAGCTACGTCACCTCCAGAAGACATTTTCGCCTTGACCTCGGGTGGCAAGGTCCTGGTATATGCAGTTAGCATTTCAGTATCCGGTATAAAACGAATCGCCTTACCCGGAATAACAAGGATTTCATTTTTCTCATTGACAAAAATGGTAGTACTTGCGGTCATTCCCGGCATAAGCTTGGTATCGGGATTGGGTGCCTCGATGATGACAGTGTAGGTTACCACGTTATTTGTCACTACCGGCTGCATTCTTATTTCGGAGACTTTTCCGTCAAATTTAATATCAGGATAAGCATCGACAGTGAAGAGAACACGCTGGTTCATCTTTACCAGGCCAATATCGGCCTCATCAATCTTAGCCTCAACCTGCATCCTTGTTAAATCGTTGGCGATACTAAACAGGGTCGGTGTATTGAAACTTGCTGCCACGGTCTGGCCTTCATCAACAGCACGGTTAAGGATCACTCCGTCTATCGGAGAGAAAATACGTGCATAAGATAGGTTAATCATGTTTTTACTGTAAACGGACCTTGCGTTTTTCAAGGAGGCAAGCGCATTGTTGTAATTGTATTCAGCAAGGTCATAATCTGATTGTGCGATCAGTTTTTTGACAATCAGGGCTTTGTACCGGTCATAAGTGGCTTTCTGATATTTTACCTGAGCTTCGGCCTGGTCTACTGATGCCTTTGACTGGTCCAACTGAGCCATTAAAGGTGTTTCATCCAACTGCGCAAGCAGCTGGCCTTTTTTTACCTGCGAATTAAAGTCAACGTAGATTTTTGTAATAACACCAGATACCTGCGTACCCACCTGTACTGTTTTGATGGCCTCCAGTGTGCCGGTTGCAGTAATTGTGTTGCTGATGCTCCCCTTCCCCAGTTTGACTGTTTGGAAGGTATAGGTTTTCTCGGCACTTCTGAAAAAAACAAAGGCAAGTGCGCCCAGGGCAAGAACCAGGAAGGCCCATGTTGAGTAAATTAATTTTTTTTTCATCTCAATTGGTATTTAAAGTTTATTGCTGAATTTCGGGTTGTAAAAGGCTAGAGAACAAGAGGTATTCCTTTGTAGAAATCAATCACTTTGTACCCGAAGATCATGTTGAATTTTGATTGAAGAAATTTGCTCTCCGAAGTGATAAGGTTCGTTTTTTGAACCAGGAAATCAACTGAATTGAGTAGTCCCACTTTGAATTTTTCGTCCGTTACATCGTAGGATTCCTTGCTGGACTGCATCAGCTCAGTCGCTGCAGCATATTCAGATTTGGCTTTCTCAAAATCAGCACAAGCCTGTTCTATTTCCTTGCGCAAACCATTTTTGGTATTTACCTCATCAAGTTCAGCGTTGGAAACAGCAATCCGCGCAAGGCTGACATTAGTTTTTACCTGATTTTTCTGAAATAACGGAATCGAAAGTGTGAGACCTAAGGATGGGCTCATTTTATTCCATACCTGCGACCTGTAATCAGATGAATTGGAATAACTGGCATATCCTGTAGATAACCCTGCACCAAGCATGAGGCTCGGAAGATAATCCGCTTTGGCTATCTGAACATTCAGTCCGGCACTTTCCCTGTTCAGTTCTGCATTCCTGATCTGGGGTTTTATTCCTAAAGCGAGGTTGTAAATTTGCTGTGCATCCGGTTGCTCTGACTTTAACAACAGGCTGTCGAGGTTGGGGGCACTGACTGCAAAATTTTTATCTACAGGTAATTCCATAAGTTGCATCAGGGTCACCTTATTGATCGACAGCTGACTTTCAGCGGAGACCATAGTAGATTTTTCGGACGCAAGTTCCGACTTGATCTGCAAATAATCAGCCATCGAGATTACTCCCTGGTCCATTCTCTCTTTGGCCAGTGCAAGTTGCTCGGTAGTAGTCTCAACCTGCTTCTTTGCATTCATGGCACTCTCCCCGCTGTAGAGTACCTGGAGGTAGGCATTCAGAATATTGATTCCAACAGATTCCTTAACCAGCTCAGAATAAAATTGTCCGCTTTCAAGATCGATCGAAGCCATTTTTATTTTATTGCTCAGCCTGGATCCGCCAAAAAGAACTACATTGGAGTTGAGTGAATAATTCGAGCTGTTAGAAGATGTCTGACTTCCATAAGTGCCGGAAGAGGCATTAAACTCCTTGTTCCAGCTGTAGTTCTGACTGGCAGCAGCGGAAAGTGAAGGCAGCCTGTTTGCCTGTGCCTGATCAGAAAAAAGTTTATTCTGATTATTGGTCAGTTCAGCTTTTTTTACCTGGATATTCTTATCAAGGGCATAACTGATACAATCCTCAAGTTTCCAGGCAGTATCCTGGGCAAAGCCGGTGAAGGCTGAAAAGCCAACCAGAAATAGAGTAACCAGAAAATTTGCAGGTTTTGTTCTCATATCGTCTTTATTATTTTAAAGCAAAACAACACCTGCCCAGGCACATTTTAAAATATTATGGACGTTTGGCCATATTTCACCGACATTTGTGCAGATTTCAAGGTAAAATAATCAACAAGGATGGCTTAGGCATCGCTTTCATTACGCAATTAGGTTGTAACTTTGAAACAGGATTGGTATATTTCAGAATTGTTTGTTTTTTTAATGCTGAATTGCCCCGGAGAGCAGGGCTTGGAAATCTCCACAGCCAGGAACCGGGAGAGGTCAACTGTAACACAACTAATACTTAAGACTATGATCACATTTAAATTCTTAACCGTACTCAACGTGTTGGTTTTTGCTTTTTTTATGGCTGGTTCTTCCCCGAAAAAGAATGAACCTGACTTATTAAAAGCTGAATTCATTTATGAGAAAGCATCATTCCCCTCATGCCATGCATCCACCCTGGTAGAAACCAAATCAGGTATTTTGGCTGCATGGTTTGGAGGTACTCATGAGAACCACCCTGATGTATGCATTTATACATCCCTATGCACAGACGGCAAATGGAGTGACCCTGCCCTTGCAGCTGATGGAATCATTAATGATACCCTGCGTTACCCATGCTGGAATCCGGTCCTGTTTACAAGGGACAATGGCGATATTGTCCTTTATTATAAGGTAGGTAAAAGTCCCAGCGAATGGTGGGGAATGTATAAAATCTCAAATGATGGCGGCAAAACATGGTCAGTGGGGACTAAAATACCGGATAATCTATATGGTCCAATTAAAAACAAACCGGAAAGGTTAAAGAACGGGACGATTCTCTATCCCACCAGCATTGAGGCCAGGGGAAAATGGAATGTCTACGCAGAAACTTCAGATCAGGAGTTAAAACAATGGAAAAAAATAAATATTGACAACAATGGTTTCAATGCCATTCAACCCTGCATTCTTTTTCACAGGGACGGACAGATTCAGATGCTTTGCCGGAGCAAAGAAAAACGTATTGTGGAGACCTGGTCCAAAGACCTGGGAGAAACATGGTCTCCTGTTCAGCCTACTTCCCTTGTGAACAATAATTCAGGGTTAGACGCGGTATCACTTAAAAATGGAATGCATGCACTCATCTGCAATCCTATTGAAAAAGGAAGAAACAAGCTCTCGGTTTACACCTCTGGGGATGGCAAAGAGTGGGAAGAACTGATTGTTCTTGAAGACCTGCCCAAAGGTGAGTTCAGTTATCCATGCATGATCCAGGGCAAAGACGGAACAATTCATATGGCGTACACCTACAACAGGGAAAAAATAAAATACGTGCACCTTAAAGTAAAAAAATAACCCGGGATGGTTAAACGACGTGATTTTTTAAGGGGAGGCATGCTCCTTACTGCTGGTGTTTCCTGCTCCTCTGCATTATTGGCAGAATCAACAGGCGAATACCCCACGAACCACGCTACAGTTTCCCTGAACAAGAATATACCTGTCCGGTATGACGCCGATGTGGTAGTAATTGGAGGTGGCATCTCCGGAGTATCTGCTGCCTGTTCTGCTGCATCATCCGGAGCAAGTGTGATTCTTGTTGAAGGGTATGGCACTCTGGGCGGCGACCTCACAATGGGTGGAGTTGCCAATTTCTGCGGCCAGATTGATCGCCAGGGTGAAGTTTTCGATGAGATATTAAGTAACCTTAAAAAATTTAACTCCCTGGGTGAGGGAGACAAGGCATCCGTTTTCAATTACGAAATCCTGGCACTTGTTTTACAGGAAATCATCTTAAAAAGAAGGGTGAAAGTACTGTTGCATACAAAACTGGTTGATGTGCTGGTCAAAGGAAGCAAGATAACAGAATGTATCGTCTGTGGCAAATCCGGGCTGGAAGCCATCAGGGGGAAAGTTTTCATCGATTGCTCCGGTGATGCGGACCTTGCAAGGTTCGCAGGCATTTCAACCATGAAAGGTGATGAAAAAACAGGTTATCAACTTCCCATGTCAAAAATATTCTTCGTTCGGGAGGTTGATGAACCGGGATTTGTCCTGCAAACACCGAATGACTGGCCGACAAGGATTACAGGAAAGGAAGATCTGCCAATGGTCAGCGTTTGGCCGGATGGTCCCGGTGGAAAGGCTATCAAATTAAAGATCCCGATGTTTGATTCTACCACCACGGAGGGATTGACCAAAGCGGAGATTCAGGCAAAAAGACGAACCATGGATGTTCTCTATTATTACCAGAATATCGAAAAACGCAAATGGCGCCTGACAAACAGTGCTGCACAAATTGGTATCCGGGAAGGATCGAGGATAATCGGAGATTATATACTGAAAGTCGAGGACCTGAGAAGTGGCTGTTCGTTTGACGATGGAGTAGCCCGCGGCACCTTTTACCTTGACGGGCACGGTTTAACAGACGACAAAAGAACATACATACTTCCGCAGGATCAGTTAAAGGTACCACCTTACCAGATTCCTATGCGGTCTCTTGTTGCAAAGGATGCTGAAAACCTGTTGATGGCAGGCCGCTGTATGTCGGCCGATCAGCTGGCATTGTCTTCGGCAAGGGTGTCAACATCCTGTTCAATGATGGGACAGGCTACCGGAATTGCAGCTGCGATGGCTGTACTTCAGAAAACAAGAATCAGGAACCTGGATTATTCCGAAATCAAAACGGAAGTTTTGAAAAGAGGAGCTCAACTCGATGTAAGTAAACAGGTTTATACCATTCATGGATAACAAGAAGACAAATTGCCGTATGGAACTGCCAAACAAGTAATACCCGCAAAACATGAAAATACGGTCAGCACCGATAAGACCTTCCAGTAGCGCCATAAAAATAATCTGCCTGTTTTTATGGCTGGTCATGGCAACAGTTCAGCTCACGGCACAATCCCGTGGCAGGGAGAATTTTGATGCAGGCTGGAGATTCCACCTTGGCGACCTCCCCGGGGCCGAGAAACCTGGTTTTCAGGACCAGAACTGGAGAAAACTGGACCTACCTCACGACTGGAGCATAGAAGGCAACTTCAGGCCGGATAACCCGGCCTCCAATTCCGGGGCATCGCTTCCCGGAGGAATTGGATGGTACCGAAAATCCCTTGTAATTACAAATCCTGGTATGAATCACCGGTTCATCGAATTTGACGGTGTTTATATGAACAGTACCGTGTGGATAAACGGCCACCTGCTGGGAAACCGACCTTATGGATATTCTTCTTTTGAATATGACATGACTCCTTACCTTGCTGCAGGTGAGAATATCATCGCAGTCAAAGTGGACAACTCACTTCAGCCCAATTCAAGATGGTATTCCGGGTCGGGAATTTACCGTCACGTATACTTAACAACCTCTGCGCCAATTCATGTCTCCCATTGGGGTACCTTCGTAACTACTCCCACAGTTTCGTCCAAAGAGGCTAAGGTTCAGGTAGAGACCAGTATTGCCAATGAAGGAAAAGTCAGGGCAAACATCCGGATTGTATCAACGATTCTCGACCCGGAAGGGCGGAAAATAGCTACTCAGTCTCAAAATGGGAAAATTGAACCCGGCTCACTTTTAAAAATAAATACCGGCATCCCTGTTCTCTCTCCCCAACTCTGGAGTACCGAACACCCGGTGTTGTACCGTCTTGCCAGCGAGATTTTTCAGGGAAATGAGCTGAAGGATACCTATTATACTTCCTTTGGAATCCGCTCCCTTCAATTCCGGTCTGACAGCGGGCTATTCATTAACAACAAGTGCGTCAAAGTACTTGGCGTTTGCATGCACCATGATTTAGGCTGCCTGGGTGCGGCGGTGAACACCCGGGCACTGACCAGGCAACTGGAAATATTAAAAAGTATGGGATGCAACGGCATCCGCACAAGCCACAACCCGCCTTCTCCCGATTTGCTCGATTTGTGCGACAAAATGGGATTCCTTGTTATGGATGAAGCTTTTGATGTCTGGTATCTGGAAAAGATGAAATATGATTACCATATCTATTTCAGGGAATGGCACGAGCGTGATCTCACCGACATGGTGCTGCGGGACAGGAATCACCCCTCTGTCATCCTCTGGAGCATTGGAAATGAAATTGCCGAGAAAAATCACACCAAATATGGTGGTGCTGCCATTGCCAAAGAGCTGGACGGGATTATCAAAAGGTACGACAAAACACGTTATACCACCTCCGCATTTGCAGGTGTGTGGCGCGCGGACACAACATTTATGTCGGACAAGGTGGATGTGATTGGCATTAATTACACCGTCGAGAGGTATCCCGAAGAAAAACTCAAACATCCAAACGGTTTGTTTATCGCCAGTGAAACAACTTCTTCTCTGAGCGACCGGGGAATTTATCACTTCCCGGCAGACAAGGCCATGAACCCGACTCCGGATCTTCACTGCTCTTCCTTCGACCACAGGGGTACCTATTACGACAGACCTGCAAGAATGATCACACAAACAACCTGGAGAGCAGTGAAAGAGACTCCTTATGTGGCCGGCCTGTTTGTCTGGACCGGATTCGACTATTATGGGGAACCTAGCTATCCATATCCCAGTATTTCATCCAGTTATGGTATTGTTGACCTTTGCGGATTCCCAAAAGATGTATTCTATTTCTACAAGAGTCAGTGGACACAGGAGCCGGTTCTGCACCTTCTGCCCCACTGGAACTGGAAAACGGGTGATACCATTGACGTTGTGGCCTACACCAATTGCGAATCGGTAAAACTGTACCTCAACGATAAGCTTCTGGGCGAACAGGTCTTTGCCAATACAAAGATTACTTATTTTACCAACCAGTGGGATAAGGTTATCAACCTCGGGGATGGACAAAAATTGTCGCTGGACTGGAAGATTCCCTATACCCCTGGTGCCCTGAGGGCTGAAGGCTATAGAAACGGTAAGCTTATTGCAACAGATATCGTCAAAACAGCCGGAGATGCTGCTAAAATTGAACTGGTGGCGGACCAATCATACCTTTCTGCGGACGGGAAAGATCTCAGTTACATCACAATCAGAATCAAAGACAATAACGGGAATCCTGTTCCGGATGCAGATAATCTCATCCATTTTGACCTTGCCGGGGAGGGCCGGATCGTAGGTGTAGCCAATGGTGACCCGATCAGCCTGGAGCCTGCCAAGGGAAATCAACGCAGGGCCTTCAGCGGGATGTGCCAGGTTGTCATTCAAACCACGGACAAGAAAGGGAAAATTACCCTCAAAGCAAATTCTGCCGGATTACCGGAAGAAGAATTAATTCTGACAAGTAATTGATTAAATACAGATAACCAGGACAAATGGATTACCCATAAGGCAATTTTCAAACCAACCGAAAATGATAAGGTGGGTAAGCCTTGCGGCAACCTAAAAACAAAATTTAAAACGCATGAAAACAAGACAAATTTTCTTATTGGTAAGTGTATTCATCAGCCTCCAGCTTACCGCACAACCTGCCGGAAGAACCAATTTTGATGCCGGATGGAAATTTCACCTGGGGGACATTGCAGGTGCAGAGAAAAATAATTTTCCGGATCAAAGCTGGCGGCTTCTTGATCTGCCACACGACTGGAGCATCGAAGGAAGCTTCAGGCCAGATAATCCATCCGGCCACCAGGGAGGACTGCTTCCGGGTGGAATAGGCTGGTACAGGAAAAATTTTGAACTTTCAGAAATTGCAGGGAAGAAATATTTTATCGTTTTGGACGGAGTATATAAAAACAGTACCGTTTTTATCAACGGCCATAGTCTTGGTACCCGTCCCTATGGTTATGCAACTTTTCAATATGACCTCACAAGCTATCTTGTGAAAGGCACCAATCAGCTGGCAGTTAAAGTCGACAACTCAAAACAGCCGGATTCCAGATGGTATACCGGAGCTGGTATTTACCGTCACGTGTGGATGGTAGAAACATCAGAAATATATGTCCCGCAATGGGGAACCTTTGTTACTACACCAAAAGTCACTGAGAAGGAAGCCACTGTGAATATTGAGGCCACTGTTGCGAATGACTCCGGGGAAAAGGCCAGTCTCAGAATTGAATTTTCCCTCATAGATCCTTCAGGGAAAGAAGTTGCAAAACAAAGCCAGAACGCCAAAGCAGGACCAGCCTCCAAAATAGCTGTGAAATCATCGCTCAGAGTACTCTCACCAAAGCTTTGGGATTTGCAAAATCCTTCCCTGTATAAACTTTATACCAGAATTTATGCGGGTAAGGAATTAAAGGATACCTATACAACCACGGTTGGCATCCGGTCCATAGCGTTTACTGCAGACAAAGGATTCTTTTTGAACGGAAACCCGGTGAAAATCCTGGGTGTATGCAACCACCACGATCTTGGTCCATTGGGCGCTGCCCTAAATGACAGGGCACTGGAGCGGCAGCTTGAACTGCTTAAAACGATGGGATGCAACGGTATCAGGTGCAGCCATAACCTGATGGCTCCTGAACTGCTCGATATGTGTGACAGGATGGGTTTCCTGGTGATGGATGAGACATTCGACTGCTGGTATATTGGCAAGGATGCTGCACCCTTCGGATTTCAGAACTATTTCAGGGAATGGGCAGAAAGGGAAATTACCGACATGGTATTGCGCGACAGAAACCATCCCAGCGTGATTCTTTGGAGCATTGGCAACGAAATCAAGGAACAGTGGTTCCCCGGCAGCACAAACGGAGAAGAGCTGGCCAGGAAATTGACAGCCGCCGTGAAGAAGTATGACACAACCCGTTTTACCACATCTGCCTTCAACTTTGTGAGAGATGCCGAAAAAAAGGGAATGACAGCGGCAGTAGATGTTGTCGGGTTTAATTACACGATCGATGCGTACGATGAAATAAAGGCCAAACATCCCGAATGGCTGTACATTGCCAGTGAGACTACCTCCCAGTTTGACAGCAGGGGCATATACCACCTCCCGGCAGACACCATTGCGAAAACCTTTCCTGACGGACAGACATCCGCGTTCGATAATGCAGGAGGTGGAACCACCTGCGAAGAAGCCTGGAAAGCGGTAAAAGAGAGACCCTGGATGTCAGGAATGTACATCTGGACGGGTTTTGACTACATGGGCGAGCCTTCACCCTATGAGAAGATTGCGGTTAGTTCCTATTTCGGCATTTTTGACTTATGTGGTTTCCCCAAAGACAGTTACTACTTTTACAAAAGTCAGTGGACCAATGAGCCGGTTCTTCATCTTCTACCTCACTGGAACTGGAAGGAAGGCCGGGAAATTGATGTTGTCGCTTATACCAACTGTGATGAGGTGCGGCTTTACCTGAACGAAAAACTCCTTGGAACAAAAACCTTTAAAGAGACAAAAAAGATGTCCCTGCAATGGAAGGTGCCGTTTGCACCCGGGATATTAAGGGCAGAAGGATACCTGGATGGCAAACTGGTCGCAAAAGATAAAGTGCAGACAGCAGGTGATGCAGCCAGAATTGAACTGACCGCCGACAGACCAGCCATCAATGCCTCCGGAACTGACCTTTCATTCGTTACCGTAAGAATAACCGATGAAAAACTGGTCATGGTACCGGATGCGGATAACCTCCTCCATTTTGACATTGAAGGTGAAGGTCGAATTGTCGGAGTCGGAAATGGAAATGCGATGAGCCTTGAGCCTGCCACAGGAAAGGAAAGAAGGGCTTTCAGCGGGATGTGTCTCGTTATCATCCAGGGAACCGGCAAAAAAGGAAGTATCGTATTGAAAGCATCTTCCTCTGGTTTGCCGGAGGAGAGAATCACCCTTAGCAACAACTGATAAGGGAGGAATGCTCTGCCAAATTACTGATCCTGTTCCTTGTCGTCTTCCCTGATCTGAACCCTTCGGATTTTGCCGCTGATGGTCTTCGGGAGTTCTGTAACGAACTCTACGATACGTGGATATTTGTAGGGAGCCGTGACTTTCTTCACATGTTCCTGCAACTCTCTGGCCAGTTCATCACTTGCGGTTTAGTTATTCGAAAGAACAATGGTTGCCTTCACAACCTGCCCCCTGTCAGGGTCAGGGACGGCTGTTATGGCACACTCCAGCACTGCCGGATGTTCCATAAGGGCACTCTCCACTTCAAAAGGTCCGATCCTGTAACCTGAACTTTTGATCACATCATCAGCACGGCCAACAAACCAGTAATAGCCGTCTTCATCGCGCCAGGCCATATCACCCGTATAATAGATGTTATCGTGCCAGACCTTATTGGTCAGTTGCTCATCCCGGTAATAACCATTGAACATTCCAACCGGCGGATTCTGGTCTGTATAAATTACAATCTGTCCTTCATCCCCTGCTTCGCAGGAAGTTCCTGTTTCATCCAGCAGGTCAATTTTGTAACCCGGGGAAGGCTTGCCCATCGAACCAGGTTTCGGTTCCATCCACGGATAGGTGGCAAGGGCCACTGTACATTCAGTTTGCCCATATCCTTCCATCAGCCTGATACCCGTTTCAGCAAGAAATTGTTTGTAAACTTCAGGATTTAGCGGTTCGCCAGCGACAACACAATATTTTAAGGCTTCCAGGTTGTAACCAGTCAATTCTTCCTTGATCAGGAACCGGTATATGGTCGGCGGTGCACAGAAGGTAGTGACTTTATATTTCACAATCACGCCCAACAGGTTTTTGGGTATAAACTTATCATAGTCATAAGTCATAACTGCGCTTCCAGACAACCATTGGCCGTATAGTTTACCCCAGGCGGATTTGGCCCAGCCCGTATCCGCTACCGTAAAATGGAGGCCATTGTCCATGACGTTTTGCCAGTACCTGGCTGTTAAAATATGCCCCAGCGGATAGCTGAAATTATGATTGACCATTTTAGGCATACCTGTGGTGCCTGAAGTGAAATACAATAGCATAATATCATCGTTCCTGGAGGCCTGGTCTCCCTGTGGCCGCAAAAAATGATCCGAACAGCTTTCCATCCCTGTATTAAAATTCAACCATCCGGGACGATCCTCCCCGATCAGGGCTTTGACCACAAAGGATGGAGACCCGGGTTCAGACTCCTCCACATGCTGAACAACTTCTGCCTCTGGAACACAAACGATCATTTTAATGTCCGCAGCATTGTTACGGTAGACAAGATCCTTGGTGCTGAGAAGGTGTGTAGCAGGAATTGTGATGGCCCCGATTTTGTGCAATGCCAGGGCACAGAACCAGAACTCGAACCTTCGCTTCAGGATCAGCATTACCGGATCACCTTTACGGATACCCGCCGACAGAAAGAAATTAGCAGCCTTGTCACTCTGCATTTTCATCTGGCCAAAGGTAAATACCGCTTCCTCCCCTTTATCGTTGCACCATACCATGGCAATCCTGTCAGGTTCTGCCGAGGCTATCACATCCACCACATCATACGCAAAATTGAAATTTTCCGGAACCTGTATGTTGAAACCGGATATAAAATCCTGGTAGCTTTCAAAAACCGTCTGCGAAAGAAATTTATCGAGCAACATGGGCATTAATGGAATTGAGTATTGAAAAATGGAATGAATGGATTAAACAATGATGGCCAGGAACCGGGAGGGCATGTTGTTCAATGCTTTCATGGCATGCTGGTAACCTGAATCAAAATATACCGAGTCGCCCTCGGCAAGAACTATTTCGTGCCCGTCAACGGTGAGTTGCAAAGTTCCTTCAAGAACATAATTGAACTCCTGACCCGGATGAGAGTTGAATTCAGTCTTCTGTCCTTCTGAAACAGGCATTACTGTGACGATGAACGGTTCAACTTTTTTGTGTATGAAATTGTATGCCAGGTTTTCATAGGCATATTGTTTCCGGCGGTCAACACTGATGCCTTTGCCCTTTCTGACAACTGAAAAAATATGCAGTTTAGGCTGTTCTCCGCTCAGAAGGGCCGCCAGCTCCATTTTGAACTGATGTGCAATCTTATACAAAACCCCAACCGGGATATCGGTTTCTCCACTTTCATAGTGAAGCAGAAGTTCAGACTCAATATTCAGCTTTCCGGCAAACCTTCCGACCGAAATACCTGAAATTTCACGCAGCTCCCTGATTCGGGATGCTATTAATTTGATTTCGTCGCTCATGGCAGATTATTTCAATTTTCCTGGTAGAATTTAATGCTGTTTTGCTGTAAAAAATCTGTAATCCTGTCAACATGAATGCAATGTCCCACATGCAGGAAAGGATGATTGGAGATCCTGGCCATTTTACCTTCGATAACCATCTCCTTATCAGAAATATCGAATCCGAGGTGAAGGTGGCTGGTCATATGCTGCATTCCGTAAACAAGTCCGTCACCATCGAACAATGGTCCGCCACTCTGACCTCTAAGTCCCGGTGTGCTCATCTCAATGGAAACTGTTTGATTTCCGTCGCTTCCAAATCGGGTAATAATCCCGTCCAAAGGAAATTTGGGTGAATTCTGAATGCCCGTATTGGTCCATTCTATGTCGTCGGTCGACTGGTTTAGCCTGAAGTTATTAAACTCCGGGAAGGGATAACCCAGCCGGCAAAGGGATCTGCCCTGTTTAACCTTGTCCGGATTTTTCACGAATGTTGCATAGGAATTGTAAAATTTTCTCGCATATCCCTCAAAAATAATGACTGCCAGGTCAATTTCCGGATGTTCGATAAATCTGAAATTACCACTGTCCACTGAGTTTAGAAAATTGATCTTCAGCTGGACCGTTGATTCGCCCGTGAACCCGTATTTTTCTTCCAGACCTGTCAGGTGATCCTTAAAGGCATCATCCTTTATTAATGCATCCCTTTCTGCCTTAAAGGAGAGGAAACGGGAATTGATCAACTCTGCACTTTTTATCATTTGCAATACATGCTTGCAGGTAACCGCAACGCCATCCTCATTTACAAAAAAAAGCGTAGAGGAACCCGGGGAAACAATCCCGCCGTAGGACCTTGAAATGGTATGAATTGGTCTTGTGAACAGGTCTGCAGCTTCAATAGCTTTAATAAACATAGTTGATTTTTGAAATGTGATCCCGTGACCATTGGTTGAATATTGGTCCAAAAGACCTGTGAAAATTTCCATCCCGTATTACCCGGCCAGGCAGGAAAGGAATAAATTGTATTATTCTATCCGTACCATTTCCGGGTCCGTGTAGCAGATTTGATGCAGTCGATGGCAGTATTTACATTGCTGACAACCTGGAAATCAAACATCCCAACACAAATAAAGTCGGCACCGTTGTTATAGGCCCAACCGAATCCATCCTTTGGTTCAATTGCACCTGCTGCCAGAATTTTAAATCCCATAACAGGAACAGTGGCTTTGCTGACAAATTCAACGGTACGTTCCGGGAACAGGCAGAACATATTGTTATGGTAACGGTTGTGGTCTGGATATTCCTTGCCATCAACTTCAAACGGGAACCTGTTTTCCCTCGGATGCGCAGACCAATACTGGTCATGATGCATAGTTTTCATGTAATAATCAGGTATGATGCCCTTTTCCTGACAGGCAATCAGAGATTCCACCGAATGAGCCGCCAATCCTGCGGTATAGCCCTGCTTCCTGATATGTGATAGCATTTTATCAATTACCTCGATCCTGTTGGCCTGTACGAGCCAGTCGCACCAATTCCCCTGAACCTGCACAATGTCAACGCCAAAATCAATTGCCCTGTCAATATTTTCATAAAACACGCTGGGATCAGTGCCTGGACCAACCTGGTCGAGGTTTTTTCTGACAAGATTCGGGTGGACCTGCGAAATCACCTTTATTTTGCTGCCTGTCATCTTTTTGTATTTGGCAAGCAAAGAATTGGAAGGGAATCCTATGTTGATGGTGTTGATGCCTGCCTGTTCTGCAAGCATAAGTGTTTCATAAACTTTTTGTTCAGTATTATAGGCCTTGAAAAGTGAAGGTACGTACAACAAATCACGGGAATGGGCCCAGCCTCCAATAAGGTTCCCTCCGGCAATAAGCCTGCTTATTTCATGTTTACCAATTTTACCCCTGGGCAATTCTCCCTTAAGCTCATTCAGGGCAGTTTGCTTAACCTGGATGGTTGCGCCTGACATGACATCAACGCCAAATGTTTTGAAATTGTGCGCGGCACCCAAACCTACAATACCAAGGGCTGGTATGGCTGCCAGGTTTTTTAAGGCCTCCCGCCTTGAACTTACATCAGCTACAGGAAATTCTCCCTGGTTTTCCCTCCCCTTGTTTCTTTTGAGGAAAAAATCGAGGCCGAAACCACTCTCCCGGTAAACAAATAAAAATATCAGCACAAGTGCCTCAATGAAGAGTTTATCAACAATGAACAAGTGACCGTCAGCAGGATTCAGCATGGGGTTGCCAAACGGAGGATAGGCAAAATAGTACAAAATCAAAAGAATTGAACCTGCCAGGGCTGCAAGCCTGCTGTATAAACCTGTAAAAAGGGCCAGCCCGATTAACGTAAGGCCGTACATATTCAATGAATCGGTAACCTTAAGCATACCTGGCGATCCGGCCAGAAAATGGTAAAATCCCGAGAAAAAGCCTGACGTATTTCTTAAAAACCCGGAGGCAGTCCAATTACCCTGGACTATCTTGGATATTCCTTCGTAAATAAAGTGCCAGCCAATGGCTATCCGCAAAATGGTCAGTAATATTTTCTGCGAATTCTTTGACGTGCTGTTTTCCATAATTAGTTAGTTTGATCTGACCCAAATACAAGCGGGGATGCAATACTCATGTATTTGCAATATGCTACCCGCCAAACAAAAATAAAGAATTAATTTGCATAAGATTTTTCTCTCTCCATTTTAATTAATCAAATTATCCAGACATGAAGGGAATAACTGGTTTTCTCGCCTTATTGCTCTTTTCCCAATATTGTTTTGCTCTTACCCTTGAGAATCCAGCCGAAAGAAAAGACTGGCACGATAACAAATATTCAATGTTCATCCATTTCGGAATCTATTCCGGTTTGGGTGGGGTCTGGGAGGGAAAGCCGGTTACCCGGGGCTATAGTGAGCAGATCCAGGCCCATGCCGGAATTTTGACCGATGTTTACGACGAAGTTCCTTCACAGTTCAATCCGGTCAACTGGAACGCCGGGGAAATCGCAGCCCTGGCAAAAAAAGCCGGCATGAGATCCATTATCATCACCTCTAAGCATCACGATGGCTTTTGCATGTATAAATCAGCTTGGACCCGCTTTAACATTGTTGATGCGTCACCTTTTAAAAGGGATATCATCAGGGAATTGGCCGATGCCTGTAAAAAGGAATCCCTTGGTTTTGGGCTTTACTATTCCCTGATCGATTACAGGATTCATCCTGTTGCAAGTCACAATGCCAATCCTATAACAACCGATCACCACGAGTATAACAAAAAACAGATTACTGAGTTACTCACCAATTATGGCCCTATATCAGAAATGTGGTTTGATATGGGTTCTCTGACAGCCATGCAAAGCAAGGAAATTTACAACCTTGTTCATTTGCATCAGCCGGACTGCATGGTCAGCGGAAGGCTTGGAAATGACGCCTACGACTTTTGCGTGATGGGTGACAATGAGTATCCTGACTACAAGATTGACTCCCCATGGCAAACTCCGGCTTCCATGTTCAATGAAACGTGGGGATACAGATCCTGGCAGGTGAGGGAGAATGTTCCGGCGAAAGCCATGGAGAAGTTACAGAGCCTGGTAAAAGTTGTTAGCCGCGGGGGAAACTATCTCCTGAATATTGGCCCCAAAGGTGATGGAACCGTAGTTCCATATGAATCAGATGTCCTGATCCGGATAGGAACATGGCTTGAAAAAAACGGCGAGGCCATTTATGGCACAAGTGCCAATCCCTTGCCAGGATCACCCCCTTGGGGAGAGATAACAGCCCGTGACAATTGTCTTTACCTTATCCTATCGGGGCAAAAGCAAAACATTCTTGAACTACCCGGTATCTCAGGAAAAATCAAAAAAACCTCCCTTCTTCATGACCCCGGAACATCCTTTAAAACCGTGTATTCCAAAGGAAATTTGCAGGTCATTGGAGCACAATCCCAATACACAGACCAGGAGACCCGGGTAATCAAGCTTGAATTTCAGGGAAAATTTCATCTCTCCCCTGAACAACTGCTTACAGGGGAAAAAATCACCCTGGATTTCAGCAATTCAATAAAACACTTCAGTTACTCCTGCATTGATTATTACAACAATCACCGGAGCATAGTCAAACAATCCTGGAACTTCAGAAGAGACCTGAAAGCAGCCTCACCGGTAATCCGCTACACCGAAGAAGAATCCGGCAAAGAAGTGGAACTGAAATGGAATGGCCGGTCAGAAATAATTCGCTTGGAGGGCGACCAAAAAATCCCCCTCAACCCGGAACCTGGTGAAATCAGGTGGACAGACCGGTATGCCTATGGTCCTGTTGATGCTGATTTTGAAAGCACTCCGGGCCCAATAAAGCCGGTAATAAACATCCAATCAGACTGGACCAGGGGTGACAGGCAAAAATGGGTTTTACAGCAGTGGCAAAATGGAGATAAGGTATCCTTAGTATCCAAACCAATTCAGCTATATTACATTTTGCAGGAGATCATGTCGGACAAAGAACAATATCAGCTTGTGGAGATTGCCAGCGGGGATGGGATTCAGGTCTGGCTGAACGGTGAGAACCTGGTCCGTCACAACAATCCCCGCGACAGCAGGATGAACAAGGAGAAAGTGCTGCTTCACCTAAGAACCGGAAAAAATCAGATGCTGGTAAAATTCAGCAACCGCTATGGATACCTGATTGATTACAGTATCAGCAACCAGGTAAGCCAGACTCTGCATTCACGGAAACTGGCACCAAGAGACCTTGAAGGAGTAACCAACTGTGAATTAAAATTATATACGCCTGAAAGCATTCACCAGCCAATCCGGATGAACAATATTAGCATTGATTTACAATGAGCTGATGGTTATAAATGAATGAAATTTGTAGTTACCTTTAATTTCTAAAATCTCAATGGTATGGTCAAAAAATTATTCTGCCTGATGTTTTTTGCAGCTTCCTGCTGCAACTGGTTCCCCGTTCTGGCACAGACCAGGACTGTTGAAACCGGCAAAACAGTGTTCCAAAGTCCTGTCAATGATCTTTCAACCGCTGTTCTGGTAATGGCCAAAGGGGCCAGCGGCCCGGAAGGGAAAGCACGCGACATGTTGCTGGATGAAGTGGAGAAACGCAGCAGGGTACGTTGGCTTGTTTCAAACCAGTTGCCTGAGTCCGGAAGAAAAGGGATCATTTTGGGAAGAAGAAGCGACCTTGTACGTGAATTTCCGCTCCTGGCAGAAAAGCTAAATGGTTCCCTGCCGGATAAGCCTGAAGGTTATCATATCATTACCACTGAATCAGGACTGGTCGTCGTGGCCGGAAACGATGAGCGCGGGGTGCTATTCGGCACCGGCAGATTGCTGAGGATGATGGAATATTCCAAAGGCAAAGTAACTATTGCTGCCAGTGTGAATTTATTGTCCTCACCCCGGTTTGCCTTGAGGGGGCATCAGCTGGGTTACCGCCCCAAAACAAATTCTTACGACGGATGGTCAGTTCCGGAATGGGAACAATATATCCGTGACCTGGTAGTCTTTGGCACCAACGCCATTGAATTGATCCCGCCGGTCTCCGATGACGATCCTGATAGTCCGCATTTCCCGGTGGATCCAATGAAGATGATGATAGAGATGTCCAGGCTGGCCAAAGAATACGGGATTGAATGCTGGGTATGGTATCCCGCCATGGAAAAAGACTACAGTGATAAGGCAACGGAAACAAGGGCAATAAAGGAATGGGGTGATGTTCTGGCCCAACTGCCACGTGTCGATGCCATATTTGTTCCGGGCGGGGACCCCGGCCATACAGCACCAAAAGTCTTATTTTCTTTGCTCGAAAAGCAGACTGCCCAGCTAAAGAAATTACACCCCGGTGCCAAAATGTGGATGTCTCCGCAAGGTTTTACCGGCAACTGGATGGAAGAATTTTATTCCCTGATGAAGGCCGAACCAGGATGGCTCGAGGGCATAGTATTCGGACCGCAGCACTGTGTCAGCCTTGAAGAACTCAGGGCTGCCATCCCAAATCGTTACAAGATGCGCTTTTATCCGGATATAACCCACTCGCAGTGGGCCCAGTATCCGGTTTCTGACTGGGACTTTGCCTATATGGCAACCCTCAACCGTGAACCAATCAATCCGCGGCCTGTGGATCAGACCCTGATTTTCAGAAGGCTGCAACCAGTTGCAGAACATGGGTTTATTACATATTCAGAGGGTTGCAATGATGATGTCAACAAGATGATTTGGAGCAGCCTGGGATGGAATCCGGATGAAAATGTCACTGAAATTCTGCGCGATTATGCCAGCTATTTCATTGACAGCCAAGTTAGAGAACAATTTTCACAGGGACTTTTAAGCCTTGAGCATAATTGGAGAGGGGCCCTTGCCGATAACCAGGGAGTAGATATCACCCTCGACCAATTCAGGGAAATGGAAAAGAAAGCAACACCTGCTATGCTGCAGAACTGGCGATTCCAGCAGGGCTTATACAGGGCTTATTACGATGCAACAATCAGAAGCAGGCTTTTGCAGGAAACCGCCCAGGAAAAGCAAGCACTGGAATACCTCAGAATAGCACCTGTATATGGAAGTCTCGAAGCACTGGCAAAAGCAGCAACAGCACTGGCAAAACCCGATAAACCATATGCGGCGGATACACGTTCCCGGGTATTCGAACTCGCTGAGGCCCTATTTCAAAGCATACATATGCAGTTAAGCGTGTCACGGTACCAGGCCATCGCTGTTCGGCGTGGTGCCAACCTGGATCTGATCGACTTCCCACTCAGCAATGCCCCCTGGCTGATAAAGCAATTTTCTGAAATTGCCTTAATACAAAACGAACAGGACCGCCTGCGCAGGATTGACAATGTCCTGAACCGCACCAATCCGGGTGCCGGAGGCTTTTACGATGACCTGGGCAAGGCTGGTGCGCAACCTCATCTGGTGATGGGAACATCATATCCTGACGATCCCGCATCCCTTAAATCTCCCATGTCAAGTATGGTCGTCCGACGGGATCACAACAGTCCTGTAGCTTCCTGTACTTATGCCGAAACATTGCATGACTTTCCATTGGAAATGGCCTACCAGAATCTGGATAAAAATGTGAGATACCGACTCAGGGTGGTATACGCTCCGGAGGGAAGAACTGATATCAGGCTGATAGCCAATGAAACCATCGAAATTCATCCTTTTCGCCCCAAAGACATGAACTATGCTCCACAGGAATTTGACCTGCCTGTTGAAGCAACAAAATCCGGCACACTCAGGCTCAGGTGGAACAGGCCTGCCGGACTAGGAGGAAGCGGGAGGGGTGTGCAGGTATCAGAGGTCTGGTTGATGCGGGTCAACGACAACCCGGCACCAGCACGGATGCCCTATCAGTATTAAGTGTTAAACATTTGATTTAACCAACTGATTTTATTCAGTTTAATTCACGTTATTTAGACAGATTATAATTAATATTTTTCATACAATCGATTGCGCCACTTTCTATATTTGTAGTTAATAAAAATTAAACCAATAGCTATATGAAGAAGGTTTTTACCCTGATATTTGTAGTCTTGGCAGCATATTCAGGCATTGCCAGAACTGCCAGTGATAAAAAATTATTCGCTGCCGGCAACATCAAAAAGACCATGAAAAAAGTAGTGGCCTGGCAGTTACAAAACCCCAAACATGAATTAACCGACTGGACCAACGGAGCATTTTATGCTGGAGTTACGGCAGCGTGGAAAACCACTAAATCAAAGGATATCTACAACTCCCTTATGGATATGGGAAACAAAAATGGCTGGAAACCAGGGAAGCGTTGGTACCATGCCGATGATATCGCTATTTGCCAAACCTACGTGGACCTATACAAAGTTGAGAAAAAACAGGAGATGATTCAGCCATTTATAGATACCCTGGCTGTTTTCATGAAAAAACCCTATCCGACCAGAGGGAATGAGGTGATCAAATGGTGGTGGTGCGATGCGTTGTTTATGGGACCAGCCGCCATGGTGAAGCTGGGTGTGGCAACAGGCACAAACAGCTACCTCGGATACAGTGACCAATTGTTCAGGGAATGTTATAACCTCTTGTACGATAAAGAGGAACATCTCTTCGCCAGGGACTTGAAATATGTAATCAAAAATGACGGAAAAGATATCCGGGAGGCCAACGGAAGGAAAATCTTCTGGTCACGCGGTAATGGCTGGGTCATGGGTGGCATTGTCAGGGTTTTAGAGGAACTACCCGTCAATTATGCCGGACGTGATTTTTACATCACCCTTTTCAGGGAAATGGCGGCTCGCCTGAAAGAACTGCAACAGGAGGACGGCCTGTGGCGGGCCAGCCTTCTGGATCCTGATTCCTACCCTGGAGGAGAAGTGAGCGGTTCAGGTTTTGATTGTTATGCGATGGCATGGGGTATCAACAACGGCATTCTTGACAGGCAGACCTACCTGCCTGTTGTAAAGAAAGCATGGATTGGGCTGAACAAGTGCATTCAAAATGACGGGCATGTCGGATGGGTGCAACCGATTGGTGCCGATCCGAAGAAAAATTTCAACGCCGACAGCTGGGAGGTTTATGGCGCAGGAGCCTTTCTGCTGGCAGGCAGTGAGATCATCAAACTTAAGCAATGAATAGGATTCAAAATTCTCTTAGTAATAGTTAACTTACAGACAATCAGTACACTTAAAAATATCCGCACACTCAATTTTCAGCCATGCAAATAAAATCACTTGTCTCCTTGTTCCTGCTCCTCTGCTGGACTGTTGCTTTTGCTCAACCGGTAGAGAAACTTGTAAAAATAGTGGTCGCGCCTGATCATTCCGATTGGGTCTACAAACCGGGCGAAAATGCAAAATTCAGGATCAGTGTCCTGAAGAACAGTGAGCCTGTTCAAAATGTCACAATAAGGTACGAATTCGGACCTGAAATGATGGCTCCATCAAAACGGGATTCTGCTTTTCTGAAAGACGGGCAGTTTTTGGTTGATGCCGGCTCTATGAATGAAGCAGGCTTCCTTCGTTGCAAAGTTTCTGTCATGGTAAATGGGGTCCGTTATGAAAATTTAGCGACAGCAGCCTTTTCTCCCGGCCAGATAAAACCGACCACAGAAATGCCGGCTGATTTTGAAAATTTCTGGAACACCGCCAAAACTGAAGCCTCAAAAGTTCCACTGGATGCAAAAATGATTTTATTGCCGGAACGTTGCACCGAAAAAGTGAATGTCTATCACGCCAACATCCAGAACTACAAAACAGGGATGCGCCTCTACGGAATATTATCCGTTCCTAAGAAACCGGGAAAATACCCGGCATTGCTGAGGGTCCCTGGGGCAGGTGTCCGGGGTTATGCTGGTGATGCGGCCATGGCAGAATACGGACTGATTACTTTTGAAATCGGCATTCACGGCATTCCCGTCACTATGGATCCCTCGGTTTACACGGACCTTGGCAGAACGACCCTGGATGGATACTGGGCATTTAACCTGGACGACCGTGACCGCTATTATTACAAACGCGTATACCTGGGATGCGTCAGGGCGATCGACTTCCTCTGGTCACTGCCTGAGTTTGATGGTTCAACACTGGCGGTAACAGGGGGTAGCCAGGGTGGCGCCCTTTCCATTGTAACGGCGGGACTCGATTCCAGGGTGAAGTACCTGGCCGCTTTGTATCCTGCACTTTGTGACCTTACAGGTTATTTATCAGGCAGAGCCGGAGGATGGCCTCACATGTTTGCAGAGCAAAACAAAGCCTTCAATGTCAAAAAGGACAAAATTGAAACCTCAAAATATTACGATGTGGTGAACTTTGCCAGGATGGTTAAAGTTCCGGGATTCTATTCCTGGGGCTACAATGATGTAACTTGTCCGCCCACGTCCATGTTTTCGGCATACAATGTAATCCAGGCGCCAAAAACTCTTACAGTTTTTGAAGAAACCGGACACTGGACCTATCCTGAGCAAAACGAAATGGTGAAAAAATGGCTCCTGGAAAAGCTCAAAATAACAAGGTAGAAAAATGGAAACCAGTTGGGAAACTATCACCTCAAACGAAAATTTGCGGGAGTGATTTCTGACAATTCCTAAAAATGTAATCCATGAATCCTAAATTATTACTCTTTCTTGCCGGTTTTCTGACGATAGCCTCGGTATCCGCCCAATCTCAATGGCGTGGCCCCAACCGTGACGGGATTTATCCTGAAACAAACTTGCTGAAGGAGTGGCCATCAGCAGGCCCTGAATTACTTTGGTCTTACGAAGGGCTTGGAACAGGACAGGGAAGCGTTGCCGTCAGTAATGAAAAAGTATTTGTCACCGGCATTCCGGACACCCTGACGGCAGAAGGATTTCTTTTCGCATTTGATACAAAAGGCAAATTGCTTTGGAAGAAAAATTACGGGAAAGACTGGGTAGGTATTTTCCCGGGAGCGCGCTCAACTCCAACCGTTGTAGGAGACCTGGTATATTTTGAGAATGGAAACGGAAAGGTCCACTGCCTGAATGCCCAGAATGGGGATAAGGTCTGGGAAATGGATTTTTTCAGGGATATGCAGGCCGATGCCGTACAGTTTGGATATTCCGAATCCTTGCTGATTGATGGCGATGTACTGTACTGTACTCCCGGAGGAAAAACCAACAACATAGTGGCCCTGAACCGTTTCAACGGCAAAAAAATCTGGGCAAGCCCAGGATACGGGGAACAGGCGACGTACTCATCCCCCATCCTTGTAAACCACAACGGCAACCGTTTGCTTGTCAATCTGACCGCTACCTCTATTATTGGGTTGAATGCAGATACCGGGGAAATGTATTGGCGGATCCACCAGTTTCAGGACAATAAGATTCACGCCAATACGCCGCTTTATGCCAGGGGGAAAATTATAATTTCCAGTGCATCACGCAAAGATAGTTCCGGACTGGTAGTGCTTCAGCTCTCACCGGATGGTAAAAAAGCGGACATTTTATGGAGGAACAAGGAACTTATCAACCTGATGGGCGGACTTATTCTGAAGGATGGGTATATCTATGGTTCAGCCTACCTGCAGCCCAAGTGGTTTTGCATTGATTTCGAAACCGGGGTCACCAAATACATTGCAAAAGGATTGGGAGGAGGACCCGTGATTTATGCCAATGAAAATTTCTATTGTTATGCTGAAAAGGATGGAGAAATGGCATTGGTCGAAGCAGATCCTGAACTGTTTATAATTATCAGCAGGTTTAAAGTACCAATGGGCACTGCAGAACATTGGGCACATCCCGTTATTGCCGGCAAAAAACTCTATATCAGGCACAACGAGGCCCTGATGGTATATGAATTGAAAAACTGAAATTGGATTTCCGGAAAAATTATTGAAGGATAAAAGTATTCCGGTTTTTAGCGAATTATTTTGCAATTAGTCCTGAAAGATTATCTGTCGTCAGGCAATTGCCCCTGAGATAAATTCAAATTATCATATTTCTTAGATAAGGACATATGTTACAACAACTTCTCCTGTTCCTGATTTTAATCTTTTCCTCTCTTACAACCCGCAGTATTGAACCGGTATCCGATGGGCCCCAATCAAATACAGGGACACACGACCTGCAGTTTTCAAAACTGGCTTCTTCCTGGGATGAAGCAATTCCACTCGGCAATGGTATGCTTGGAGCCTTGGTCTGGCAGAAGGGAGATCATCTCAGGTTTTCACTGGATCGTGCCGACCTGTGGGATTTGCGCCCGATGGAAAACCTCAGCAAACCGGAATTCAGCTATAAATGGGTGCAGGAACAGGTAAAAAGCAATAATTACAAAACTGTTCAGCAGATGTTTGACCAACCCTATGACCAACTTCCGGCACCATCCAAAATCCCGGGTGCTGCGCTCGAATTTGACACCGGGAATTTTGGTGAGGTAGACCTCGTCCGGTTAACCCTGGAGAATGCACTTTGTGAAGTAAAATGGAAAAATGGAACCCGGCTCAGGACTTTCGTGGATGCATCCGGATCTGCAGGATGGTTCCGGTTCGAAAAGGTCAATGCTGAATTTGTTCCGGTTCTTGTTCCACCGCAATACAGGAAAGAGGAAAAATCGGACAGTGAAAATCCTGTAACCGGGCAAGACCTGCAAAGACTGGGGTATGATCAGGGTAAGGTAGTAAATGTGCCATCCGGATTGATTTACAGGCAAAAAGGTTGGAATGGCTTTGAATATGAAGTGGCGGTTTCATGGAAATATTCCGGGAGCATGCTAACCGGTAACTGGAGTATCTCTTCCTCCTTCGCGGATAAAGCCGGTCAAAAAACTGCCGGCGAACTGGTATCCGGTCAAATCCATAATTCTGACTTTGAAAAAGACCTTTATCATCACTCAGCGTGGTGGAAGGATTTCTGGGGAAAATCATCCATCACTTTACCTGATCAGGTTCTTGAAAAACAATGGTTTCTCGAACAGTATAAATTCGGTTCGGCTGCCCGTCCAGACGCACCTCCAATCTCCCTGCAAGCCGTCTGGACTGCCGACAACGGGAAATTACCTCCCTGGAAAGGCGATTTCCACCATGATCTCAACACACAGCTAAGTTATTGGCCTGCCTACTCCTCCAATCACACCGATCTGGGGGAAGGATTCCTGAACTGGCTTTGGAGCAACAGGGAGACTTTCAAAAAATACACGAAAACCTACTTCGGAACATCCGGAATGAATGTTCCCGGGGTAACTACTTTGACCGGTGAGCCTATGGGGGGATGGATCCAGTATTCCTTCGGACCTACCGTCGGGTGCTGGCTGGCACAGCACTTTTATCTTCACTGGGTATTCACGAAGGATGAGCAATTTCTCCGTGACAAGGCTTATCCCTGGATAAGCGATGTAGCCGTTTATCTCGACGAATTATCCGTAAAAGAAGGCAATGGATGGCGCAAAATTCCAATTAGTTCAAGTCCCGAAATTCACGACAATTCAATCAATGCCTGGTTTTCAGAAACAACAAATTATGATCTTGCCTTTATCCGGTGGACTTTTGAGAAAGCAGCTGAACTCGCTGACAAGCTTGGAAGGAAGGAGGAGGCTTCAAAATGGAGAACAAAACTGAAAGAGTGGCCCGAATTTGCACTGGATCAGGCTGGCGGACTGGCTTTCGCTCCCAATCATCCCTATTCCGAATCACACCGCCATTTTTCTCACCTTGTCGGATGGCATCCGCTGGGGATCATAGATTGGTCCAATGGGGACAAGGACCAGAAGATAATCCTGGAAACCTTGAAAAATTTGGAGACAACAGGTCCGGACTGGTGGTGCGGATATTCCTACAGCTGGATGGGAAATCTTTATGCACGCGCAATGATGGGAGAAAAAGCAGCGGAAACCCTACGCATCTTCTCCGAAAATTTCTGCCTTCCCAACAGCTTTCATGTCAACGGGGAACAGTATAACAAAGGTTTCTCCAAGTTTAAATACCGGCCTTTTACCCTGGAAGGAAATTTTGCCTTTGCAGCTGCAGTTCAGGAGATGCTTATCCAAAGTCATACCGGGACCATCCGGTTGTTCCCCGCCATACCGGCCGTATGGAAAGATGTAAGTTTTACTTCCCTGAGGTGCCAGGGAGCATTTCTCGTTTCTGCCAGTCAGGAAAGGGGAATAATCCGCAAAGTTGAAATCGTATCTGACAAGGGCGGAAACTGTAAGATCCTGAACCCATTTGGCCAGGAAGCCTTCGGTGTAAAATACTCCTGGAATGGTAAAATAACCACAGACGGAAGCATTCTGTCCATAAAATTTCCAGCCAATGGCAGAGCTGAATTATTCTTGAAATAATCTGCACCCATTCATCAGAAGAAGAAAAACTATGAACTACCTGAAAACTAATGACCTGGCGATGAGAACAAAAATGCTAATCGTGTGCCTCTTCCTGATTTCATGGGGCACAACCCGCTCCCAGGAAAAAATACATTCTTTTAAAATGGACCAGCAGGAATTCCTGTTGGATGGAAAACCCTTCCAAATCATCTCCGGGGAGATGCATCCCGCAAGAATACCTGCTGAATACTGGAAACACAGGATCAGGATGGCCAAAGCCATGGGTTGCAATACTATTGCAGCCTATATTTTCTGGAATTACCATGAATCTGATCCAGGCGTATTTGATTTCCAGTCAGGCAACCACAATATTGCCCGGTTTATCCGAATGGTTCAGGAAGAAGGAATGTGGCTCATTCTGCGCCCCGGACCCTATGTCTGTGCTGAATGGGATTTTGGGGGACTGCCCTCCTACCTGCTGGCAATTCCTGACATTAAGGTGCGTTGTATGGACCCGCGGTACACACAGGCAGCAGAAAGGTACATCAAAACTCTTGCTTTACAGGTCAAAGAACTCCAGGTTACCAATGGAGGCCCTATCCTGATGGTACAAGTTGAGAATGAATATGGCAGTTATGGAAATGACCGAAGTTATATGATGTGGTTAAAGGACCTGTGGACCAGGAATGGAATTGAGGTTCCGTTCTATACTTCAGATGGTGCTACAGCTTACATGCTCGAAGCCGGCTCCCTTCCGGGTGCAGCAATCGGACTCGATCCGGGAAGCAATGAATCACACTTTGCCCAGGCAACAAAAGCCAATCCCAATGTACCTTCCTTCTGCAGTGAACTCTATCCGGGCTGGCTTACCCATTGGGGAGAAAAATGGCAGAGACCCGACACAGCGAGCCTGATGAAAGAAGTTCGATGGCTCATGGACAATAAAAAATCCTTCAACTTCTACGTTATCCATGGCGGGACAAATTTTGGCTATTGGGCAGGTGCCAATGCATTCAGCCCAACCCAGTACCAGCCCGATGTAACAAGCTATGACTACGATTCACCCATCAACGAGATGGGGCAGGCCACCCCCAAATATGACGCTTTGAGAAAATTACTGGGCCGCTATCTTCCTCCCAAACAAAAATTACCGCCGGTACCGGCTTCCCTACCCGTCATCGAGATTTCTGACCTAAGAATAAGTGAATCGGCCTCAGTCTGGGATCATCTTCCTTCGTCCTTCCGGTCCCCGCAACCAAAACCTATGGAAATGCTGGGTCAGAAAGAAGGATTCATACTCTACAGGACAACGCTCATCGGCCACAAGAAAGGAAAACTCCGGATCACCGACCTTCACGATTATGCGACAATATTCGTGGATGGAATATTCATCGGAAAACTAGACCGCTGCAAAGCTGAAAATATTATTGAATTACCCACTTCGGCATCAGCTAATCCAATACTGGAGATCCTGGTGGAGGGAATGGGGCGAATTAATTTTGCAGAATATATGATCGACCGCAAAGGAATCACCGACAGGGTTTCACTCAATGGAATGACATTGATGAACTGGGAAATTTTCTCACTGCCCTTCGATGAGAAATACCTGTCCGGATTGAAGTTCGTAAATACTGATGCGATAAGGCCTGGATCTTTCTTCAGGGGAAAGTTTCAACTTAACGAAACTGGCGATACCTACCTGGATGTCAGCGGCTGGGAGAAGGGGCTGGTCTGGATAAACGGTCATAATCTTGGCCGTTACTGGAATATCGGACCTCAGAAAAGGCTCTATTGTCCGGCACCCTTTCTCAAAAAGGGAGAAAATGAGCTTATCTTCTTTGACCTTCACCAGCTGAAACCAGGCCCGGTTTCCGGTGTAAAAACGCTGGAACCCTTGAATTAAATGGTCTTGAATTATTTCCTAAAATTAGTAAGGGGAACTTTTCATTCCTCTCAATTTCTTTTATTTTTACAAAAAACCTTATCTTATGGAAGAATTAGCTGTCGGAACCCGTGTGGAACATCCCCGGTATGGCGAGGGAATCATCAGCAAAAATAAAATTACCTCTTACGAAATTTTTTTCGAACACGGAGGCAAAATTGAACTCACTAAACGAAATGAAGACCTGGAAGTAATTGATGCACCAGCCGAAAAACCCAAAAATTCACTGACCTTGCCCGAAGTGGAGAAAGTGATTCGTTATGTCCTTGACGAACAGGCAGCCTTGCAGGAGGTAGTACCCCTGGGTGATAAATGGTTGGGAGGAAACATGCTTTTGCAACCTGCCAATGCGAGTCTTAAACCCAAAGAGATCCCAATTGAGATCTTTTTCCATAAAATTGTAATGCTCCGCGACAGGCTCAGGGTTATGGAACAAAACATAAACAGCCATCCCGGATTATCAGACGAGGAAAAGATAAATATGCAACAGTATATCACTCGCATTTACGGTTCCCTGACTTCCTTCAACATCTTGTTTGCTGAAACCAAACACTATTTTGTCGGGGTAAAATCCTGATAATAAATGATAAATCCTAAATACAGGCAAATCCGGGCAAGGTTGGTGAAATGCGTCAAGGATGCTTTACCCCAGGGAACAAAAACGGCTCTCTGGCTGCTAAAAATCACAATTCCCGTGTCTTTTGGGGTTTTCCTGTTTGATTATTCAGGCTGGATGAACATGGTCGCCGGTTGGACAGCCCCGTTGTTCAGTTTGATCGGGTTGTCCGGAGAGGCATCCATAATTTTGATAACAAGCATTTTCACAAATATTTATTCGGCGATAGCTGTGATGACCACTTTGGGAACCGGCTACCGCGAAGGAACAATTCTTGCCGTCATGTGCCTGATCTCCCATGCACTGATAGTAGAAACTGCCATACAGAGGAAGACCGGATCTAATCCCTGGCGCATGGTTCTCACCCGGTTATCGGCAAGTCTGTTGGCGGCATTTCTATTAAACAGATTTCTCCCTGGTGAAATGGCTGGGAATCATGAAGTCATCCTGCAGCAAAACATGGACTTCATTCCTGCTTTGAAAGAATGGCTTCGGGCAATATCTGTTACGACCCTGAAAATTCTTGTGCTCGTTAATTTACTGCTCATCCTGCAGAAGATTCTCAGTGAATTCGGGCTTATCAAATGGATTCTCAAACCCTTCAAACCTCTTCTCCTGATCATGGGTCTCCCTCCAAAAACAGGATTTCTCTGGATGGTAGCCTATACTCTGGGCCTCTCCTATGGCGGTGCCATCATGATCAGCCAATCAGAGGAGGGACACCTGGCAAAGGAGGAAGCAGATTTATTGAACCACCATATCGCCATATCACACTCCATTCTTGAAGATACGCTCCTGTTTGCCGCCATGGGATACAACCTGGCCATACTTGTTTTTCCAAGAATCCTGCTTTCAGTTCTGTATGTCTGGTTCAGAAAGATTGAGATTAGATTCCGGGGAAGGCATCAAGGGAATACAGAGACCACCTAGTCAGGTGCCCAAATTCAGGCCGACTGCCAATATATTTTTCTGGTTTGGTCCGTGGCATACAGAAAAAATGCAATATTATTAGCTGAAATAAATCCAGTATCCAAAAATTCAAAGCCTATGCTTCTCCGAACATTTATACTGCTGATGGTCCTTGTGTTCACACTCTTTTCTACACGGGCACAGAAGGGAATTGATCAGAATACTGCCAATTCTGCATTCGAAAACGGAAAACATGCCAGTGAAGGTTTTATCCGAAGCCTCCGATTTGTTAACGGATGGCTGACTCATACCGATTCTGCATCCGGACTGATACCCTCCAACTTCGACAAAGGCAAAGATATCTGGGAGCCTCACAACTCGGCAGCTGATAACTGGGCCTTTATGGTTCTGACCTCCTATATCCTGGATAAAGGGATGTACAATGGTAAAATGCTGGATATGTTAAACGCCGAAAGAAAATTGACATCCAGGGTAAAATCACTTCCTGATACCTATTCGTTCTCGAAAAAGGGTTTTAAAACTGAGGCACCCGACATGAACTCGGTGATTTTCGGTACCGCCGAATATATGAAGGACGGAATCATTCCTCTCTGCGAATACATAGGGAAATCCCCCTGGAAAGACAGGATGATGGAAATGCTGCGTGACCTCCCGGAATACTATACAGTCTATAAGAACATGGACCAACTGGGCAGCTACAAGGTTAAATCAGAAGAAGTTAACGGGGATATGCTTCAAACGCTGGTTCGCACTTACTGGATGACAGGCAAACCTGAATATCTTACCTGGGCCATGCTGATCGGCGATTATTACATGCTGGGAGGCCGTGACCTCAGTACCCTGAAATACCTCAGGTTGCGCGATCATGGGTGTGAAATTGTCGGCGGACTTAGTGAACTGTATGTAACCCTGAATTTTGTTAACCCTGAAAAAAAGAGATTGTACGAGAAACCTCTTCATCGCCTGCTCGACCGGATTCTGGAAATCGGGCGCAACCCGGACGGACTGTTCTACAATGCTGTGAATGCTGAAACCGGGGAGGTGGCAGATAAAGGTATTTCAGATAACTGGGGATACATTTATGACTCTTTTTATTCAGTTTATCTTATCGATCAAACCGAAAATTATCGCCAGGCCTTTTTGTCAATGCTGAAAAACCTGAATGAAAAATACCGAAATTTCCCCTGGGAAGGGAAAAGTCATGACGGCTATGCAGATGCACTCGAAGGAGGCATAAACCTTTACAACCGTGAACCGGTGGCAGACCTCAAAGCCTGGATCGATAGCGAAATGGAGGTAATGTTCAGGATGCAAAAAGCAGATGGAACAATTGAAGGATGGCATGGCGACGGCAACTTTGCCAGGACTGCCATCATGTTTAGCCTGTGGAAAACCTGCGGTGCAACGGTTCAGCCATGGCGTCCGGACGTTGTACTCGGTGCTGAGAGAAATGGTGGGAATACCTGCTTCGTATTGACTTCCGACAAAGACTGGAACGGAAAACTGATTTTCGATGCACAACGTCACAAAACCAATCTTGGATTACCTGTTGATTACCCCCGGATCAACCAGTTTCCCGAATGGTTTACAGCAACGCCGGGAAGGAAATATTTCATCACCTCCAACAGTAAAAAAATCACCGGGAAATATAACGGGGAAAAATTGCTGCAGGGTATCGACATTGAACTTAAAGCCGGGAAAAGTTTGATTATTTCATTGATGGAACTTTAACCTGGCAACAAATTTTACCTGCCATTTTCTTTTTAATTGCAATTCATTAGTTTTAAGAAAAAAAACATGACACAACAAACCCCATCCTCCGTGGAAAAACCTTCGATTTTTCTTGAAAAACATTCAGTAATAATCCGTGTTTGGCACTGGCTGACGTTTTTATTGGTGACTTCACTGATTCTCACTGTTTTATTGGCTTCAACAGTTCTGAACCCAAGGAATAATGTTCCAATCGTTCAGGAAGTACTTAAATCAAAGGGAATTACTGCAGATAATGGTCAAGCTTTTGCTGTCACGCACCTTTACGATGATAAAATGTGGGAATTGCACCAACTGTTTGGCTACGGACTTGCATTTCTTTTCCTGAGCAGGATAGTCATTGAATTTTTGCAATCCCATGAGGAAAAAAATCCTACCCGGATTAAAAAGGCTCTTTTCGCCTTACTGCAATCCAGAAAGCCGGAGGAGAAGAAAGATCTCAGGCATTACCTGGCAGTCAAATACAGTTATCTGTTTTTTTACGGAGTATTGCTGGTGATGGTTGTTACCGGAATTACCATAGCTTTTGGCAGAGATGTTGGATTGTCAGGACCTATCAGGCATAATATCAAGGAAGTCCATGGTTTTGTCCAGTATTTCATTTACGCATTCGTCATCTTTCATTTGGCAGGCATCATTTGGGCGGATCTTGGAAAAGCAAAAGGAATCGTTTCCAGTATGATCAATGGCGGGAAATAAACTCTAAATGAATGCCTGTGCGGCATACCCTGCAAATTTCAATAGCCCGGGTTAATGTTTTCAAAGGAAGACTTGCCTTGAAATCCTGCCTAAAGGCATCGTAAAAGTTGCTGTGCCTTCCTTGTATGCAAACAACCAATTCACTATAAGCCATTTACATAGAAATATCTGATCCTGCAGGCTGTACCCTTACTCTGGATGTTCTTGTCTGGCAAAAGCCTTATTTTCAAATCGTGCCTCTCCGGCTTTAAGTCATATCCCAGGGTATAAAACCACGGAAGATGCAGTTGTGCGCTCCATGGAGTAAAAAGATCCAGTTTTTGCCAGGGGGCCTTGTCAATGCGATATTCTATCGTGCCGGCATCCGGTCCTGATGCAACTGCAATGCCTACTGCATTGCCTTCAAACGTGAAGGATAATGTTCCATGGGGCTTTTCTGCAACCAACATCGGAACATTCGTAAAATCAGGTCTTGTACCCGATTTATCAGCGGGGCTCCATTCATTTTCCACCTTCCAGCCTTTGGTTGTACTAACCTGGACTGCAGGAATCAGCCTTCCATGATCGTAGCAACCTTTGGCCAATTTCCCGGGAAGAATATAAGCTGAAGGCAAAAAATCCTCACCCGGATGTTCCTTCCAGCAAAAATCCAGGAACGCCCTCATCGATTGATAATAAATATGCTGGCCAAATGGAGAGGGATGCAGGTCTCTGAAATCCTTCCTCCAGCTAAACTCTCCATTATCAATGCGATCAGTCACCTCACGGGCAAGATTGATGGTGGAAATTCCATACCAGGCAGCCACCTTTTCATGGTTTTGAATCTCCTTAGGTGTAATCTCATTCCGGTAATCCTTCATTTTATCAGGATCAACAAAATGCATGATTACAACATCCATGGCTGGATTTGTTTCACGGGCATGCCTGACAATACCCTCCATCCCAAGAACCTGCGTTTCGTCAGAATAGCCATTGGTCCGGTCGTTAACTGCTGCCTCTTCGAACAGCAGGTCTACCCGGCCCTTCGCTAGCACATCCCTTTCGAACCTGAATGCACCGGGGGTACTTCCCATGGAAGGGATACCAGCTGCAATAAATTCAAACTTTGTATCGGGAAACCTGATTCTCAGATAGTGGCAGATACTGTCGCGCCAGCCGGAGTTATGGGTAATTGAACCGCCCAGGAATGCCACCCTTCCAAATCTTTCTCTCTCAAAGATGATCCTTGCATTTTGCATTTTGCTCCTGATGGTGTGATAGTTATAACTCTCAAGTGGAGTAATGTTCTCAGGATAACTGTTCAGGATAAAATCAGCACCTGCCTTCAGGTTTTCTATCGGGAAATGGTGCCCCTGCAAGGAATGCTTCCCAATGGTATTGGAACAAACAGTTGCCGGTCCTCCCAGCCGGATGTACCTGTTAATGAGAAGATATGTATTTTCTTCAGAAGGTACGATACTGTCATTTAAACCAATCGAATGAAAGACTGGAACCTTTGCTGCAGCAAGTTTCTCAAGGTTATCGACAGGATTGTCCGCATATTCCAATGCTTCCTTCTCGCTCTTAAAACCGTATGCTGCCATCAGCTGCTTCCATGATTCCGGATCTCCTTTGGCTGCCATTTTTCCACCCGGCCAGCTTTTAATGTCACAGACAGGTGCTTCCGCATAAATACAACTCACTCTTTCGGGATATTTCTTGGCAAAACTGTAAACATACAATCCGCCCCTGCTCACCCCTTCAAGGGCTGCTTTATGGTTAAACCCGTATTGTGTTGTCAGATACTTGTAGAAAGAGCTCCAGATTTCAACGCATTTGGGCGACCCGAACAGATAGTCCGTATTGAGGTAGACCACGTGGAAACCTTTCCTTACAAGTATACTGTCCATCTGGTAATGCCACTCCGGGAAGCGGGCCCGCCAGATCCAGGGTTTTCCGGGTGCCGGCTTTTCCGGGACTACGATATGGGCCTCACGCCTGTCAAATTGGAAGTCATACCTGGTAAATCCGTGCCATTCAGATTTTTTTCCGGGATAGAGCGCTGGTACTGCCTCCTGTTCTTTGCCAGTGAGCTGTTTGCAGATGACTTTGGCTATTATTCCGGCACCTTCCGATTCGGGATGTATCTGGTCGGGGAATAGGCCCGCATAGCCTGAAAGGGCCTTATACAGGTCAATAACCGGCAATTGTTCCTCCCCGGCAAGTTGCTCGATGGCAGGGATAACCCCGTGAACCAGGAGAGAATCATTGATGCCCCATCGTTTGGCATAGGCGGGAACTGGCTTACACACATAAATCCTGGGATGTGAAGAGAGGCTTTTCAGCTCTTTAATCATAGAGCGGTAGTTTGCCAGGAATTCTCCGGCATATTTCCAGTTCTGAGGTTTGGTGTCATTGGTCCCCAGTTTGATGATTACAATGTCCGGTAAAAATGCTTTCGCCTCCTTATAGGCATCTTCATTCCAGTAAGGGAAATCTCCCTTTTTCAGCATCGTCCGACCTCCTACCCCAAAATTACGCACTTCCCAGCGGTCACCCAGCATCCTTCCAAGCTGTGACGGATAAGAATCTCTTGGGCGATCCGGAATCCCCGAACCAAAGGTGATACTATTGCCAATACATGCCACTTTTATGGGTAACGTATAACCGGATGGATCAAGGTATTGGGCATAACCGGTAGAACACAATAAAATGCCCCATAGTACAAGGAAAATGAGTCTCATAAAGCCAGTGGTTTTGTTACAACAAAATAAAACAAACATTTGATGCATGGAAAGGTCTCTGTTGAACAAATTTGAAGACATAATATTAATTCTGTATTTTTATCATTAAACGATTGTCTCCATTAATTGTCTAAATGGTTTCAGTCGTCTTTGCTGAAAGAGAACAATATTGATCAACCCAAAAATGTCAGGCTATGAGAAACACTATCTTCCAAACAAAAAAACTGCATCTGATTGTCTTGTTGTGCCTCCCCTTTTTCGTCACAATAAGCAAAGCACAGGAAAAAACTACCAGCGACGGAAACTGGCCTGAATGGAGGGGCCCATTTAATACCGGGGCAGCCAGGGGTGGAAATATACCTGATGAATTCAGCGAAACAAAAAATATCAAATGGAAAATTGAGATCCCCGGGAAAGGACATGCAACACCTGTTATTTGGGGAAATCAGGTCATTGTACAAACTGCTGTTGCAACCGAAAATAAAGCCGTTACAGTCGACACAACAAAGAAGGCCAGCCCGATGGCTCCAACACAGACTGCCTTTATTCACCAGTTCAAAGTAATCTCAGTAGATAAAAACAACGGAAAGATTAACTGGCAAACTAATGTAAAAGAAGCATTGCCGGCTGAAAGGACCCACGAGCTCGGTAGCTGGGCTTCCAATTCACCGGTTACTGACGGAGAAAATATCTTTGCCTTTTTTGGCTCCCGTGGCTTGTTCTGCCTCAATATGAAAGGGAAAGTTCAATGGGAAAGAAATTTTGGTCAGATGGAAATTGTGGCAAGCTTTGGCGAAGGAAGTTCACCTGCTGTTTACAAAGACAAAATTTTTGTGCAATGGGACCACCAGGGAAAGTCATTCCTGTTTGCGTTGGACAAGAAGTCAGGAAAGGACGTATGGACCGCTGAGCGGGAGGAAATTACATCATGGGCAACACCGCTGATAGTCGAAGTAAACGGCAAGGCGCAGGTGATCACCAGCGCCACCAACAAAGTAAGAAGCTACGATGCAGAAACAGGTCAGATAATCTGGGAGTGCTCCGGCATGACCAAAAACGTTATTCCGGACCCGCTATATTCAGATGGTATACTTTACCTTATGAGCGGATTCAGAGGCAATGCAGTCAAGGCCATCGACCTGGCAAAAGCCAAAGGCGATATTACCGGGTCACCCGCTATCCTTTGGGAATACAACCAGGATGCCCCTTATACGCCAAGTCCGGTATTGATGGATGGTAAACTCTATTTTTTGAAAGGGAACAATGGGATCATGACTTGCCTGGATGCCAAAGACGGAAAAGTCATCTACAGCAACCAGAAACTGGAAGGAATTACAACCATTTTCTCCTCTCCAACCGGCAACAAAGACAAAATCTACATCGCGGCGAAAGGAACTGTTGTTGTTGTCAAGGCAGGTTCAGAATTTTCACTTCTGTCCAAAAACACCTTGGATGATACCTTTCATGCCTCTCCTGTAATTGTTGGCAATGATCTGTTCCTAAGGGGTTTCAGGTACTTATACTGTATTTCGGAAAAATAACCTTGTAACAAAATGTAAGGAATAACATATCAGGGCTAAATGTAATTCTCAGTTGAATTACATCTTAGCCCTGGCATATTGAAGGGGCCATGAAATGTCATCGCCAAGTTCTTTTGCTGCTTTTAAGGGAAAGTAGGGTTCCCTGAGAGATTCCCTGCCTATAAGGACCATATCTGCATCCCCTGCTGCTAAAATTGCTTCCGACTGTACTGCAGTCGTTATTAAACCTACGGCTCCGGTCAGTATTCCCGTCTCTTTCCGGATACGTTCTGAAAACCCAACCTGGAAACCGGGTTTAAGGGGTACATTGGCACCCGGAATCAAGCCCCCGGATGAACAATCAATCAGGTCAACTCCAATCTCCTTTAGAATTGCACACAACTTTACTGCCTCAGCCGGATTCCAGCCATCTTCAGCCCAATCAGTTACAGATATTCTGACAAATAATGGAAGGGTCGCCGGCCATACCGTCTGTACTTCTCCAACAACCTCCAACAAAAAACGGATCCTGTTCTCAAAACTTCCCCCGTACCCGTCAGTTCTGCAATTACTTATTGGAGATAAAAACTGGTGCAGCAGGTAGCCATGTGCTGCATGAATTTCCAGCACCTTAAATCCGGCCTGTAACGACCTTTCGGCGACAATTTTAAAATCGAAGATCACTTTTTGTATACCGGCTTCATCCAGCACCAGAGGAATCTCATCCTCAGGATTAAAAGGGATGGCAGAAGGAGCAACTGTTCTCCATCCATTATCCGTGAGCGACAACTGCAAACCACCCTTCCAGGGCACAGCACAACTGGCCTTGCGTCCTGCATGCGCAATCTGAATCCCGGGAACACAACCCTGCTGTTCAATAAATTTCGTAATTTCCTTGAGTTTTTCCACCTGATTAGGGTTGTATAATCCCAGGTCTCCCGGAGATATCCTTCCTTCCGGAGAAACTGCAGTTGCTTCCTGAATTATCAAACCTGCACCGCCGGCGGCCCTGCTTCCATAATGCACCAAGTGCCAGTCATTGGCAAATCCCTCATTTGCAGCATACTGGCACATTGGTGAAATGGCAATCCTGTTCTTAAAAACAACATCCTTAATCTTTATTTGGGAAAATAATAGTGACATGATTTTGGAAGTTTGAAGTATTTTACGGAATAAAAATACCCTATTTTTAAAAATTTCCACCATCCTGGAACAGTCCCGGACTAAATAAATTGGTCATAATCCCTTATCAGACAGTGGCAATTACGACGATAAAATGAAAAATCGATACGTTAAAAAACTATCCTGACAATGAAAAGGCTTCTTAATTACCTTTGGGAATAGGTATCGAAAATATTTAAAGTCTCCCAAAGTTTTGTTGGGGCCGGTGGCAAGACTATCTTAGTCAGGCATCTTTTCAGTAAGGGAGGGAAGGTGCTTACTCTGATGGTTCAATCTGCCGGCCCTGAATTTTTTATGGATAGCCCATCTACCCTGGTCCTGCCACTTACCATCAGCTATTTCCCGGACAAAAAAAAGCAGCAAATCATAGACCTGCTGCTTATATTACAATATTAATCTTTTCCGGTGGGTTGTACTGGAATCGAACCAGTGACCCCTACCCTGTCAAGGTAATGCTCTAAACCAACTGAGCTAACAACCCGGATTTGTCTGGCAAAAATACATTTTTTTTTGAAAAATCCCTCACGTGTAATCGTGAGGGATTTTTTCATAAAACCTATTACTCACTCAGGAAAACATACCTGGCAACTACAAGGACAAATAGCAGATACATCATCCAATGCACCTGTTTAGCTTTTCCCGTTGCAACTTTCAGGAGGGTATAGAAGAAGATACCACCTGCAATACCGTTGGCAATGCTATAAGTGAACGGCATAAGTACAAAAGTCATAAAGGCAGGAAAACCTTCAGTAAAATCGTTAAAATCGATATCAAGGACAGAGGAGGCCATAAGTACTCCCACTATTATCAATGCCGGTGCTGTTGCAGCACTTGGGATCATGGTTGCCAGCGGAGCAATAAGCAAAGCAAGCAGGAACAGTACTCCTGTTGTGATGGCAGTAAGACCTGTCCGGCCTCCTTCACCAATACCTGCAGCACTCTCCACATAAGCAGTTACAGTTGAAGTACCCATAAGAGCACCAAATGAAACACCAACAGCATCAACTAACATGGCTTTCCCGATTTTTGGCGAATTTCCATCCTTGTCAATCAATCCTGCCTTGTTGGCAGTACCTACAAGTGTACCAAAGGTATCGAACAGTTCGACAAATGTAAAAGTGAATACCACGGTCCAGATGCCCATGTTCAGAGCACCTTTGATGTCCAGTTCTCCAACGGCAAGATTATTAAAGTCAGGAAGGGAGAAAAAAGCAAAGTTTTCAGGTACCATGGTTACACCCATGGGTATTCCGATGAGTGTGGTTAAAACAATGCCAATCAGCAGTGACCCTTTAATTTTTCTGGCCATCAGTACAGCGGTAATGGCAAGTCCTATAAGGCACAAAAGCATGGCATGGTTTTGGAAGCTGCCGAGACCAATATTCCATTCGAAGAATTTCAGGGTCGCCATTCCCCCGGATTTACCAACTGCCTCAACAGTTGGAGGGATAAGACTCGTTCCCACTATCATGATTTCAGACAGTTTCAACCCGATAATGGTTATGAAAAGTCCAATCCCCACTGTGATGGCTCTTTTAATTGAATTAGGGACGGCTACCACCAGTATCTGGCGAATTTTGGTTACCGTCAGGATAATAAAGATGATACCGGAAATAAAAACCGCCCCCAGTGCGACACGCCAGGGCATTCCGATACCGGCAAGAGCAACAGTGGCGAAAAGGGCGTTAAGACCCATTCCGGGTGCAAGAGCGATCGGGAAATTGGCTACAAGACCCATCGCGATAGTAACAAATCCTGCAGAAATAGCAGTGGCAAAAAAGACAGCATTCTTATCCATACCTGTAGAGGCAAGGATATTTGGATTAAGGAAAAGAATATAGGCCATCGTCATGAAGGTGGTTATTCCTGCGATGATCTCTGTGCGAACTGTGGTTTTGTTTTCCTGCAGTTTAAAGAATTTAGCAATAAAATCCATGTGTAGTTAGTTTAGAAAGTGTATTTGGCGCCAAGAGTCGGCATTATTTTGAAACCGTCCATTCCGCCAAAATTGCTACTCAGCTCGACCTCGGTTCCCAGGGCGAAATTTTTCGATGCGTTGTACCACAACTGGGGTTCAGATAAGAATATCATACTGCCGTTGGCAGATTTCTCTTTCCATAAATCGGCAAAACCGGTGAAGGACATTTTCCCTTTGGCAAAATTCACATACCACACGCCGGTTAACTGGAAACTGCTTGGTTTATCATCAGCGGTATTTGCAATGTTTTTATAAAGTGCTTTCAGTGAAAATCCCCGGGAAAAATCACCGGCATTCCAGGAATAATCTAACCCGGTTAACCATGCGTTGCTGATTGAGTATGCTCCGGCTGAAGTTCCTGCCTTAAACTGTCCAAATCCACCATTGTATTCAGCATGCCAGCTGAATGGAGATTTTCCAAGTTTGAAGCAACGGGCAATTTCGAAATACGCAAGGGAAGGACTGTTTTTGATGTCTCCACTGCCGTAATCAAAATCGATAAAGAAAAAGGTGTTGCCGGTTTTGTCCGGCTTGAACATTTCTACGGTGGTGGTAAGGTAACCACGGCCTTCTCCCATGTCGTAATGCGTTTGAATGTTTTGTGCGTTCAGCACGATACCGCTTACCAACATCATCAATAGCAACAGAACTTTTTTCATGAATAAATAAATTAAGGTGAGTAATTAATTAAGACAAAAATAAAAATATATTCCAATTATACATTATTAACATAATACTGTATTTCAATATGTTACAGATAATATTTGACGATATTTAGTTACTGGATGTAAAAACAAAAAATCATTCAGACCTGTTCTCATCAATGGCACGGTTGAGAAACCTGTTCAGCGGATGAATGATTTTAAAGTATTTTATGCACTCTTCCCGGAAATTCAATGACAGGACTTCCTCATCCCTTAAATTATGACCGAATCCATATGAACGGTTTTTTATCAGGTCAATATGCTCCCAATCTTTAGGATAACCCTTGGGTGCAGTTTTAAGGGGATCCGAATAATGCAGGTCAAAAGTAGATTTCATTGGTTCCTCTGAGAGCAATGCCAGGTATTCTTCAGGGTGGTAATATATCTCCTGCCGTATTGACTGCAGAAATTCAGGTGATGGCATGTAATTTCCTCCTGCAATAAAACATCCGCCAGGTTGCAAATGCAGGTAATATCCGGCAAATCCAGCCTTCCTTCCTCCCCGGGTAATATAACTTCCATAATTGGATTTATACGGTCGCTTGTCATTGGAGAAACGTACATCTCTAAAAATCCGGAACATACAGTCCTTGGGCTGAAGCTTGGGTACTTCAGCATCAAATTCTCTGATTTCATCAATCAACCAGGCTGTTAAAGCTAAAAATTGCTTGCGCGTTTTTTCGTATCTGTCCCTGTTCGCATCCAACCAGTCCCTCTGATTGTTGACCTCAAGTTCTTTCAGAAATTGAAGAATTTCAACCATGCCAATTATAGATTATGTTGTTTTCAAAAATAACTAAAACAGTGAACTAAAGTTGATTTGTAACACTATTTTTGCATTGGATTTATACCGGGAAAAACGGCCTCTGAAGAAATTCCAATCTAACATTGCAATCTGGGGGGAGGGAAATCTCCATGACGCTCCAATCGCTGACCAAAATTAAACTAACTTCATGGATGTACCAGGTGGAAACAATAAAACCAATTTTTCGCACATGAAGAAAACCGTCATCATTGTGGCCGGGGGTAGCGGAACCCGAATGGGAAGCGAAATCCCAAAACAATTTCTCCTGCTCGAAGATTTACCTGTCCTGATGCAGACAATAGACACGTTTTTACGCTATGAGCCTTCAATCCAAATCATTGTCGTATTACCTGAGACCGAGAGACAATACTGGGCTGACTTGTGTGTAAAACATAATTTCAACCATCCGCATCAAGTTGTTAAAGGAGGAGAAACCCGTTTTCATTCTGTAAAAAATGGACTGGATGCCATGGGGGAGACAGATCTTGTTGCAGTGCATGATGGAGTCAGACCACTGGTTTCCAGAACAACGATTGATAATTGCTTTAAACAGGCAGCTAAAACAGGATCAGCAATTCCTGTTCTTCCAATGGATGAGACATTAAGGAAAGGTTCGGCTGAACATTCCCGAACCGTCGACCGTACCTTGTATTTTACGGTCCAGACTCCGCAGGTATTCCAAAAACACATAATTGCAGACGCATTCACCCAGGAATGGTCCCCGGCATTTACAGACGATGCTTCTGTCGCTGAAAAAAAAGGGTTTCACGTAACTATGGTGCCTGGAAATCCTGAAAATATAAAAATAACCAGGCAGGGAGACCTCCTGGTAGCTAAAGCATTCCTGAAAAAAAAGGAAGACATCTTGTGATGTCTTCCTTTTCAATCTATTGAAGTGAAATATATAGTCAGCTTCCCGCTAAATTTTCGGGAAACCTGTTAGCTGAATAATCCAGGATAATAAGAGGCTATCAGGTTAAGGTGTTCAACTGTGTCAGTTACACCGCTGATCAATACCCTCTGGTTAAAAAATTCCTGCTTGTTCAGATTTCCGGAGACATTGTCTAATCCTTTTGCTGCGACAGCTTTATCAAGCTTCTTGATTCCGAAGGATGTTCCATTGCATTCGTACTGGATCGGAAGTTGATCGGTCAGAACATAATACTTCTTGCACTTTTTTTGTTTATCCATTACCACCACCACTTTCATGTCGGTTTTTTCATAGGTAATCAGATATTTATCCAGTTCCTTGTCATTGATCACCATGTGGTCATCCAACAGTTCAATGGTGTAATTTCCGAAAGATGAATTGGATTCTCCCTTTGTGACAATGTTACCGGCAGATAAAGTAAAACTTAAGGTAATCAGTAATACGGTTGTTAAAATAAGTGTTTTCATGATTATAATTTTTTGTTGTTTGTAAAAATTTGTTTTTGTAAACTTCAGAACTCAATCATAAGACGCTACATTTTTCAATGCGTTACAGCCAAATTGAGGGGAGAAAAAAATGAACCGGGAATGCAATTTTGTATTTAACAGAATATCTGTATTTTACAAAAAAAAAGCATCCTGCATGGTGTAGAAATTTAACTTTTCATTTTAAAATTTTAATTTTTCTTAACTGATTATTTATTGACTAAATTTGTAACAATAGGGTTGTGTTACCTCGAAAAACTATATAAACATTAAACTCATATTAAAAAATGGAAAAAAAATTGGAACCGGGCAGAAGGGATTTCTTAAAAAATCTTGCTTTGACTACTGGAGTGATGATGCTGCCAACAAGTCAGCTTGTCTTTGGCAAAAGTAAAAAGGAGGAAATGAAACTAGGTTTTGTAACTTACCTGTGGGGAAAAGACTGGGACCAGGATACTTTGATCAGAAACCTGACTGCCTCGAAAATCCTTGGAGTGGAACTACGTGTGGACCATGCACATAAAGTAAGTCCCCTATTAACAAAAGAAGAACGGATCCTGGTCAAAAAGAAATTTCAGGACAGCCCGGTTGCAATTGTGGGTATGGGAACCAACCAGCAATACGACTATGTTGAACCGGAACAACTAAGCAAATCAATCGAAGAGACCAAAAAGTTCATGATTCTCAGCCACGAAATCGGTGGTACCGGAGTAAAAGTGAAGCCAAACCAGTTCAGGGCCGGAGTTTCACATGAAAAGACCATCGAACAAATTGGCAAAGCCCTGAACGAAATTGCCGTATTTGGGGCAAACCTGGGACAGCAACTCCGGCTGGAGGTGCATGGCAATGAGACACAGGAACTATACAATATCAAGTCCATAATGGATGTTGCAACCCACCCTAATGCAACCGTTTGCTGGAACTGCAATTCGCAGGACCTTAACGGAGGTGGTCTGGAGGTGAATTTTGACATGGTAAAGGCCCGGTTCGGAGACATCTGCCACGTAAGGGAATTAAACGATACCACTTATCCATACCAGGATTTAATGAACCTGTTTGTCAAAAACAAATACCATGGCTGGGTGCTTCTCGAATGCCGCACCAATCCAGAAGATAAAGTGAAAGCACTGATTGAACAAAGAGATATCTTTGAAAAAATGACAGGGAAAAAATAGGCTTATAATTTCCATACAGTTTGCATTCCTATTTTAATCATTATATTCGTTTTGCATTTTCAGTGTTATCATGTTTCTGCACATCGATTTAAGCAAGGATGCTAAGCTGGATTTCTGTAAAACTTTATAATTCTTGATCACTTTTAACCAACAAAAAACTAAAAACATGAGAAAAAATCAAAATTTAAGTTTGAACTACTTTACCCACTTTGCTTTTATACTTTGCTTGTTTCACTTCCTTCCTTCAGGAGTAAAAGCCCAGACAAAAGCAGTTGACGGCCAGTCAATGTCAATGACCTCCCTGATGATCTCGGATGCCAACAATGACCCGAAACAAATACCTTTTGTAGGGGAGAAGGTCTTGCTTATACAATATACTGATCCTGACGTAAAGGATATCAACGATAAACTTTCAGAAGCAGTTAAAGCAAAAAAATTTGACCAGAATAAGTACCAGGGTATGGGAATTGCCAACTGCAAGGACACCTGGATTCCTAACGCGGGTATAAGGATGAAGGCCAGACAAAAGGAAAAACAATTTGCTGGATCGATCGTGATGCTGGATGAGAATCATGTTCTGCCCAAAGCTTTAGGATTGGGAGACTGCAATGGAATTGGAGTCCTGCTCATAGTTGGAAAGGACAAAGTGATCAAATACATCAAAAAAATCAGTTCTGAAGAAGAGAGTCTGAATGCCACAGAAGAGGTTGTAAAAATTCTTGAAGAAGAAATCAGCAAATAATTTTACCAGGCAAATTATAACTTTTCAGGAAGTTTGAAAATGATAACCCTTACAACAGCCATTTCCCAATTTTCAGTTTTTTACCTAAAACCATTAAAATGAAAAATCTGGCATATTGGTCTTTTTGGACACCAAGGATACTCTGTATCATTTCAATCTTGTTTATCAGCATGTTCGCTCTTGATTCCTTTGCCCCCGGCATGCCGCTGTGGATGCAGTTGCGCGACTTTCTGATTCATCTTATTCCCAGTTATATACTGGCGCTGATCCTGTGGTTCGCCTGGGTTAAAGAGAAGTGGGGAGGATTACTCTTCATCATCTTTGGTTCCGTCACCAGTGTTCCTGTATTCCTGATGAATTATCACCGGACAGGTTCAGTTTGGATCGGAATAAGCGTAATATTACTGATTAATATTCCCTTAATAATGGTTGGGGTCATGTTTATGATCAGTCATTACCTGAAGGGAAGATCAAATCAACCCTAGCAAAAAAAAACCGGTTTTAAACCGGTTTTTTTTTGCTACATAAGCTTTTCAAACAAGGTCTTCAGGTTGACCTTTTTGCTGATAATATCTTTAACCTGGTCGATTGCGACGCGCTCCTGCTCCATGGAGTCACGGTAACGAATTGTTACAGTATTGTCCTCCATCGTCTGGTGGTCTACAGTAACGCAAAATGGAGTTCCAATGGCATCCTGACGCCGGTATCGTTTCCCTATAGAGTCCTTTTCGTCGTACTGGCAATTGAATTCAAACTTTAATTCATCCATTATCTTCCTGGCTTTCTCGGGAAGCCCCTCTTTTTTAATTAAAGGCATTATTGCCAGTTTAACAGGAGCCAGTGGAGCCGGAAGTCTCAAAACAACACGCGTTTCTTTCTTACCGTCCCCTCCATCAATCTCCTCTTCGTGGTAGGAAGCTGAAATCACCTGTAAAAACATCCTGTCCACACCAATTGAAGTTTCCACAACAAACGGGACATAGGATTCATTTAATTCAGGATCAAAGTATTGGATTTTTTTCCCGGAATATTTCTGATGCTGTGATAGGTCGAAATCAGTACGTGAATGAATTCCTTCGACTTCCTTGAAACCAAATGGAAATTTATATTCGATATCTACTGCGGCATTGGCATAATGAGCCAGTTTTTCATGAACATGAAAACGATAATTGGATTCACCGAAACCGAAGGATTGGTGCCATCTCATCCGTGTTTCCTTCCATTTTTCAAACCAGTTCAACTCAGATCCGGGACGGACAAAAAACTGCATCTCCATCTGTTCGAATTCCCTCATCCGGAAAATAAACTGACGGGCAACTATTTCATTCCGGAAAGCTTTTCCAATCTGAGCTATCCCAAAAGGAATCTTCATTCGTCCTGTTTTCTGAACATTGAGATAATTGACAAAGATGCCCTGAGCCGTCTCAGGCCTTAGGTATATTTTCAAGGCACCGTCTGCAGTAGATCCCATTTCGGTAGAGAACATAAGATTGAACTGGCGGACATCTGTCCAGTTCCTTGTTCCTGAAACAGGGCAAACAATTTCGTTGTCTTCAATGATCTGCTTCAACTCTCCAAGATCTGAATTGTTTAAAGCATTAGAAAAACGGGTATGCAAGGCCTCCCATTTTTGCTGGTTTTCAAGAACCCTTGCATTTGTTTCCCTGAAAATTTTCTCATCAAAGGTGTCTCCAAAACGACCACGCGCCTTTTCTATTTCCTTATCGATTTTAGCCTCAATTTTAGCCAGCTCTTCTTCAATCAGAACATCCGCACGGTATCTTTTCTTGGAATCCTTGTTGTCAATTAAAGGATCATTGAATGCATCAACGTGCCCGGAGGCTTTCCATATGGTTGGATGCATGAAGATAGCTGAATCAATCCCTACGACATTTTCATTCAGCAGGATCATCGAATCCCACCAGTATTTTTTAATGTTGTTTTTTAATTCAACACCATTCTGTCCATAATCATAAACAGCCCCTAATCCATCATAAATTTCACTTGAAGGAAAAATATAGCCATACTCTTTGCTATGGGCAATCAACTTTTTAAATAGGTCTTCCTGGTTCATTTTGGTAATTGTTGCAATACCTGGATATTGCCTGATTATGTATTAAGAAAATTAAAATGCATCAATGGTAATGTAATAACAAAAAGGATTTTTGGTCTATTTTACCTCCTCGAAATCAACATATTCACCGTCCCCCCGCTTGAAATTTTTCTCTTTCCTTTCGGTGCGTTCTACAGATACCTGTCCTGAAGAAGAGCTTTCTGTTCTTCTCCTGGCCTCCTCTTGTGCCCTGAGATCCTGATATACTTTATCTGCAGCTTTTTCAACAATTCTTGGCCCAAAATACCTCATGAAAAGCTTGAATCCGTAGTATACAAGAAGCAGGATAAAAAGAGTATCGAAAAATGTGGTGATATTTAAGATAAAAAAGAGCATCATGGCCTAACGAAATTTCATCAGTCCACAAAAATAGTAATTTTTTTGAGGTCAGCTTAATTATATACCGGACAGCCAGCATCCGTTCTTGAGGATCCCCTTCTATAGGCCCCTTTCCTTTGTTTGGTTTCATCCCCGAAAATCAGGTTGATTCCGATTCTCAGGTTCATATTGGCTGCCATACTTGGGTAAAACAGGGACGAAACATTGTCAGAGGCAGCATAGAGCTGAAATATGCGGAAACGATACGCGGCAGCAAGACCCAGATTATCAAAAGTCGACTCCATAACAGAATAGCTTGCAGACAATGAAAGCTTCCTTGTAAATGCAGCATTTGCGGAAGCGGTAAAAGAGGTATGCAGCATATTATTAAACATCCTTATCCTGGCAACGCCACCGAACGTAAACAGGTCGTTTAATTTATACTCACCCGCGACATATAACTTAACCGGCAAAAGTGTTGTGAAATTGCTATTTGTCTGGTCCGGTAAAAAAGCAACACGCACACTATCCCGCAACGGAAGGAGCAAACTGGCAACATCCGTCACAGTTGGTGGATTGTTGGTAGCTGTAGGAGTATTGAGGTTAATTCCCCGGAACAAAAACTGCCCATTTTCAGTAAAGGAAGAGAGATTATTATTCCAGGTGATAAAGCCGAAATCAATAAGGCTCATGGAAAATTCAAATTCCTTGCTGACTTTGGATGCGAAGCCAAGGTCTACCGCCATTCCGGGATTGCCGAAATTGGTCAGGTAGGTTGTCCTGTTATAATAACTATTGGCATACCCCTGATAGCCATTGTTGTTTGTTACCCGGAGATCAACAGGTGCTGAAATAAAGACTTTGCCTGAAGCACCCAGATCAATCTGGTCCCCGTTAGCAGGCATGCCTGCTACAGCATTCAATCCTGAAGTCTTTATCCCTGACATTCCAAACAACAATTTTCCGGTTATTCCTACGCTGATCTTTTTAGTCATCTCGCGGGCAAAGGTGAAAGCAAACTCCCGATAATGCTGGCCTGTACCTCCAAAATATCCGGAATGGTAGGTACTGCCCACGTACGGGGCATTGCCGTAGTAGATCACGTTAGCCAGGCTCTTCGTGAAAAAAACTTCTGCCGACTCCTTTTCGGTCCATGAAAAAGCAAAAAAATCTGTTTTCCTTTTCCATCCAAACTCTATGAGCGTTAAGGCAGCATTCTCAAATACAAAATTGTTGTTGCCTATAGAAGACATGAATTTATTAAAATCCATCACAAGCGAATCCGACTGAAGTCCCGTACCCTTGTGTATCAGATCATTATATCTCCAGTTGTTTGCATTTGCTGAAAGGTCCAGTTTTGAAAAGAGGGGCAGGCTGATGTAAAAACCTTTCTCTATGCCTGGTCTTGCCGGATTGAGATCTTTGGTCTGGGGGACAGATTTCAGGTAATAGAGCGAGTTTGGCTGACCATACAAAGCAACAGTTCCACCTGCAACCAGGATCCAAAGGACTACGAGGCAAAGAAAGGTCTGTCTCATGGCTGAATCTTAAACAGGTTGATGGGTGCCCTGAATCCTGTTTTGAAAGAAATCTGCCCAAATTTCAGGGCATTGGCAACGACCGGTGTTGTGCCGGGCTGGTGAAGTGTGATGGCCAGATCCACCAGTGTAGCATTGGCAAGATTAATTACATCGGCAGGGTTAAGCTTGTATTCAATGGAATCCCTTGAGGCGGCAATGACATTACCCTGTGAGTCGGTTGTAGCTTCCTTCAATAATATCGGTCCTGAATCAAGATCTGTATTGTTAAAGGAAAGTATATACCTGTACTTCATGGGTGTTTCATTTACTGTCTTTACTATTACGACCATTGAATCCATCCCTGTTGTATAGAGTGTAACACCTGTTAGCGGATAATGAATAACATGGAAATTCAAAGGATCTGTTGTAACAATTGTATTGCCGGACCATGGAAAGGTAGTATAATCCTTTACCACGTAAGATCCGCTGGAAAAAGGCCTGTATAAGACCGGATTGAGCCCGGAGGGATAGACTAGCCTGTCAAGTTTAAAATCAGAGAGGTTACACGACACAAACAGCAATATTGCCAGTCCCAAAATGTAGAAAATCCGTTCTCTTCTCATTTTATTATCAATTGAAAGTTGTATAAAACATTATCCGGTGAACAAGTCAGAAGGTTACCGACAGAAGACTTATGATCGAATATTCCAATTGACTGCAAACTGTATTTCTCCGGTAACTGAAAACTGAATTCAGTTCCGTCACTCCTGACAAGCATCGCCTTGTTCTCCGTGGTTGAAAATAATTCAATTACTCTTTCATTACCAAAGGTTTTCAGTGAAGGAGCCATATCCGTAAGAATATTCAGCTCTTTTGTGAAAATTTGGTTGCCTGAGAAATCATACAGTGATGCAGTTTTCCCGTCAACAAACAAAAATTCAGTGGGTTCTGCCCCTGATACTTCCACCGGCATAAAAAGGTGCCCTCCGGAGAAAGTTCCCATCGACATTTTTTTGGAGGATCCATCCAGGCTCATAAGCCGGATTTGGCCCTTTTCATCGGTTGTGACCAGGACCGGAGATCCGTTTTTATCTTTTATAAAAAAAACAGCATTGCCGGAATGAGCAAATTCCTCTTTTATTTTAATCCGTTCCTTGCCTTGTCTGTCAACAACATAAGTATGTTTACGGTCGGAATATACCAGGTAATCCTTTGATCCGACCCTGAAATACTTAACGGGAAGTTCAACAGCACTTTCCGTGATTTTGGGTTGCCATCCTGCAGTTAGCTTGCCGTATTTGTCCAGGTTATGAATTTTCCTGTCACGACAGGCTATCAGGTACCTGTAATTTTTTTTTCCATCATAATCAATCACTGAAATTTCACTTGTGGCCGGAGATCTAAGCCTGATAGGGTAATTTTTTATTTCACCACCGTTGTTGCCAATCAGATGGATGGCATTCCTTGTGTTAAAAAGCATTTGGTATTCCTTCTTCCGGAAGAAGTCAATCATTTTAATCTCACCCATCACCGGGCCTTCAAGCCGGACTTTCCATTTTTCAATTCCATCCTTATCAAGACAGACCAGATAATTATCATGATCCTGGAAAACCAGTAAACATTCCTGATCATTCATTGGATCTGCGATAAAGACTGGTCTCTTCAAGAGTTTGCCGCTAAGCCGGTAACTCCAGAAAGGTACTGGGTCCTGGCTGGCCAAAGGATCAAAACTGAGACTGGCAGAATTATATACCAGGCCGTTTTCGTAACCCCATTGCCAGGCAATGTTGTCCATTTTCCTCAAACCTGAAATTCCCATGGTTAAATCGTGGAAATACCCCTGACTTATGACAGATTCAAAAAAGGGGAGTGAATGTCCGGGAGCGCTCCACAAAAAATAATTCGACCTTCTTGCCAAACCCGCGGAAAACTTTACAAATGAGGGGGTCATAATCAAAAGTTCATTGTTCTTAAGGTGTTTAAGGTACCGCTTAAGTGAACCGGGAGATACTCCAAAAATTATATTCCCTTCATTAACTGTCATGTAATTGGTTGGAACAGCAGCCAAGCTTTGTTCCCCGAGTAGTCGACCAAAATACTCGTCGGGCATTCTCCATATTTTACTATTTATGGCCTCCGCTATTTCAGCTTCACTGAACCGTTTTTTGTTTGAAGTCATCCATTTCTTGATGGCAAGTACCAGGGGATCAGTATTTTCTGATTTCATTCTCAAAACCAGGAACCTGTTGTCAGAAGGTTGCCCAAGGTTATAATTAAGGAAAACTGAGGCAGCCTCTCCGCTATAGCTCTCATTCAGATACTTTTCAAGATCGAGGCTGATTTCTTTGGAAATTGATAAAAGTTTGTCCCTGTATTCCCCGTATCTCCCTTTCTTTTCCAGATAATTGCGATAATCCTGAAAATATTCCATAGGATTGGAAAGGTTCTGAACTGAAAAATAACTGGATGCTGATGGCACGAACTGAGCCAATGAACCAGCAACGGGTTTTTGGCGGCGGAAAACATCCAGATAGGAGGTTCCGCTACTATCCGGCAGTGTAAATCCGCTGACAAGCAACTGGTTATCCTTTTGTATTACATCAATTTCTGTCCATTTAGCATAGTCAGGTTTCAGGATGGCTGACCACATGTTATCGGCAGCATACCCCGAGAGGTATTTCGGAAAGGTCTTGTGGTTAATGTAAATATTGAGATCAATGTTTTCTGTCTCATTGTTCTTTACCCGGAGAAAGTCCGGATCATCGGTTACCGGTGATTGGTTCATTTGCTGAATGGCAGAACGGATGTGGTCCGGATCATCGCTAACAATCAGTAGTCCCTGGTAGAAAACCAACAGCCATCTCTTGGCCTTTTGATCTTCATTCCATTCATACTTTTGTATTTCAGCATCCATAAACTCTTCCCGGATGGCTGAAACATTTTTGGACTGAAAATAACTGCGGATTAAGTTGCTTAGGTTTTTTTTCTCAGAGATACTTCTTGTTCTGAGCACAAAAAGCTTTGTATTATCTCCCGGAATAAAGATCATTTCCTTGTGCAGCAGTATTTTCTCAAGATCCTTGTTTTTTTCAGCCAAAGAATCGAGGAAAATGAAACCAGCAAATAACTCAGATACCTTACTGAAGGATGACAGAGATTTCCAGCTACTGTTTTTTACAGTTTTGGCGGTAAAACCGCCAAGGTCTCGGACACGCAAGAACATTGGTGATTCAGCGGGAACGGCCTTAAGGGGAGATGTACCCAAATACCTTGACTCCCTGGCAAAAAAATACCAGCCGGCTATACTTCCTGATAATAAAAGGAATGTAATAAAGATCAGCAGCTTCTTCCCCATGGCCTTCAATCTATTTATGGTAAAAATAGCATTTTAACGAGGAATTGTTGGAGAAGGTGCAAATATTCAGATAAAGTTGAGCTGAGCTTCTGATTATTGTGTTTTGACCTGGGATGCTTCCACTATTTTATAAACCTTGTCCGACCTCCTGACTTTGGATGGTACTGATACTGAACAATATGATCCCTTTGGAGCCTCATCAACCGGCTTTAGTTCAACCCTAACTTCCTCCACCAATGTCTGTATTACACCACTGCTTGGGCCGGTTATCATTATCTCATCCCCTGGTTTCAGGGAGCCTGTCTCTAGTTTAAACTCACCAATACTGATCTTTGTAAAAAAATTGGTGACTTTTCCCAGATAAACCCTTCTTTTTGTTGCCAGTGAACCGTAATTTCCGCTCCATTCACCCAGACGCTGACCCAGATAGTATCCATCCCAGAATCCCCTGTTAAAAACAGTCGCAAGCCTTTTGTCCCAGTCTTCAACCTTTTCCGGAGTAAAAGTTCCCTCGGAATAGGCAGTTGCAGCTTCCTTGTAGCACTCCACGACGCACTTCACATAATCAGCACTTCTTGCCCGGCCCTCGATTTTAAGTACTGTAACCCCGGCATCCAGTATCTTATTCAAAAAGTGAATGGTCTTCATATCTTTGGGAGACATGATATATTCATTGTCGATTTCCAGCTCGGCACCGGTTTCCTTGTCAGTTACAGTATAGGCACGCCTGCAGCTTTGAAGGCATGAGCCTCTGTTCGCAGAGGAATTCATCTCATGAAGGGAAAGATAGCATTTGCCGGATGTGGCCATGCACAATGCCCCATGTACAAACATTTCCAGGCGGACCAGCCCGCCATTGGGCCCACAAAGATTGTCCTCCCTGATTTTCCTTGAGATCTCCCATACCCTGCCAATATTCATCTCACGGGCCAGAACCATTACATCCGCAAACTGTGCATAGAACTTAACGGTTTCGTAATTGGTAATATTTAACTGGGTCGAGATGTGTACCTCCATTCCAATCGCCCTGCAAGCCTGGATGACAGCCAGATCTGAAGCAATGACAGCTGAAACACCAGCCTCCCTGGCGGCAAGGATGATCCTCCCCAATGTTTCTGCCTCCTCATCAAATACAACAGTATTGACAGTCAGATAGGTTTTAACGTTTGCTTTACCTGCCCGCCTGGCAATTTCATGAAGATCCTCCAGGGTGAAATTGTTCGCCGATCTGGCTCTCATGTTAAGGTGCTCCACGCCAAAGTATACCGAACCCGCTCCTGCCTGGATTGCTGCCATCAGCGATTCATAGGAACCGACAGGAGCCATTATTTCAATAGTTTCATGCATTGCCTCAATTATTAATTGTGCCGGAAGTACTTAACTTTGCATGGGTCCGTATGCTATACCCATTCTGAACGCTGAGCAATCAAATCTTTGAGTCCTTCCTGTCTTCAAACACCGGGTGCAAAAGTAAGATTTTATCTGCTTCAAGAATTATCCGGCCTGCGCCTGATAAAGTTTTTATAATAACTGTATATTTGGATAATTCCATTATACAACGCCAAAAAACTTAACTTAACGGGAAATGAAGTATATAATATATTCACTGATTGTTTTGGTTTTATTGGTATCAGCCAAATCTGACAAAACTTATTACAACGAAAAATACCGCCCGCAGATTCATTTCTCTCCTGAGAAAGACTGGTTGTTTGAACCGTCAGGCTTTGTTTTTTACCTGGGGGAGTACCATCTTTTTTATCAAAATGTATCCATTGATAAAAAATTACTGACCAACAGGTTGGGACACGCAGTCAGCAAGGATTTGGTCCATTGGGAACATCGTCCCTTTGCATTTGTGCCTGATGAAAAAGCAACTGATGTTACCACCTGTCGTCCCATGGCAGGGAGTGCAGTAATTGATTCCATGAACGTGACCGGGCTAAGGCAAAACGGGGCTGGGGCAATGCTGATTTTTTATTCTGACAGCCAGGGAAATCAAAACATTGCCTACAGCACGGACAAAGGATCAACATGGAATAAGTACGCTAAGAATCCGGTTATCAGCAGTACCGGGGCAAAAGACCAGGATCCAAAAGTTTTTTTTCACAAACCAACAGGGAAATGGATTCTTGCCATGTATCGTGCAAAAGGGGAGGATGGAAAAACACCGGGCATTTCTTTCTATAATTCGTCCGATCTTCTCCACTGGCAATTTCAAAGTCACATTGGTGACACCGGGGAATGTCCTGATATATTTGAAATAGGAGTGGATGGGAATAGTACGGAAAGAAAATGGGTGCTCATTAGCGGGGAAGGTGAATACAAAATCGGATCCTTTGACGGTATTGCTTTCAAGCCGGAAACAGAAACAAAAAAGCTTGACCTTGGAAAAAATTTCTTCTCTGCGCAGACTTTGTCCAATGCTCCTGATGGCAAGGTTATCCTGATTGCATGGATGCGAGGCGGAGAATATCCTGACATGCCGTTCAACGGGCAGATGAGCTTTCCTACTGAATTATCCCTCAGATCCATCCGGAATGGTCTTGTTTTATGCAGAAAACCTGTTTCCTCTATTTCAACCCTTTTCGATCATGACCTACTCAAAAAGGATAAAAATTTGATTCCTGGAATTAAGGGAAATCTGTTGAGCGGGATCACTGGAGATGCTGTCTTTATTAGGGCAGTGTTGCAGCCTAAAAGCTCTGATCGATTTGGTATCATTGTCCGAAACGGGAAAAAATCGGAAGGAACAGATATTCAATATGACTCCGCCAAAAAAATATTGTTCGTGAATGGAGAAAAAATGATTTTGGAACCCATCGCAGGCAAAATTGAACTTGAAATAATCCTGGACCGTTCATCGATTGAAGTATTCGGGAACAATGGAGAGGCAGGAATCAGCACTTGTTTTTCTCCTGCATCAGAGGAGGAAGAAATTACACTTTACACCCAGGGGGGTGAGCTTTTTGTCGAATTATTGGAAGCTTACACGCTAAATACCGCCTGGAAGAAGAAATAAACTAATTAAGTCTATCTTTGCGGTTCAAAATTTATTTTGAATTGTGTTCACAAAAAAAGTTCGGTTTTAATGGCAAATTTTCTCGAAAATATTGACTATCCATCTGATCTTAAGAAACTTAAAGAAAAGGACCTCCCTGCTGTCTGTACCGAACTGAGAGAACTGATAATAAGGGAAGCTTCCTGCAATCCAGGCCATTTCGGGGCTAGTATGGGAGTTGTTGAACTAACTGTAGCCATGCATTATGTTTACAATACTCCCTATGATAAGTTGATCTGGGATGTTGGGCATCAGGCATACGGACACAAAATTTTGACCGGGAGGAGAAAACAGTTCCACACAAACAGGAGATACAAGGGTCTAAGCGGATTCCCGAACAGATCGGAAAGTGAATACGATTCATTCGGTGTCGGTCACTCATCAACATCCATTTCAGCTGCATTAGGCATCTCAATAGCTGCACAGATGAATGGAGAAAAAGACCGCAAAGTCGTGGCAATCATCGGTGACGGATCCATGACAGGTGGAATGGCTTTTGAAGGCCTGAACAATGCCGGAGGAGCCAATGCAGACCTTCTTGTAATTCTGAATGACAATAACATGTCGATCGATCCCAACGTTGGAGGGATTAGCAGGTATTTTGTCAGGATGCAGACTTCAAGGGCCTACAACCGGCTTAGATCAGGCGTATGGCAGGCACTCAAGCATTTCAGAACTGCCGGGAGGAAAATGCTTTCCTTGCTTAAAAGACATCAACATGCTGTCAAATCAATCGTTTTCAACGACAGTAATCTTTTTGAAGCACTCGGATTCCGATATTTTGGCCCTGTTGATGGCCATGACGTTGTTGCCCTGACCCGGATACTGAATGACCTTAAAGCGATTCCCGGGCCAAAGCTGCTTCACGTACTTACCAAGAAAGGTAAAGGTTTCACCCCTGCAGAAAACGATGCCACCAAATGGCATGCACCAGGTAAATTTGATGTGGTGACAGGTGAGATATTCACTGATCCCGGACAGCATCCGAAAATCCCGAAATACCAGGTTGTCTTTGGACTTACGCTGCTGGAACTGGCCAGAAAAAATAAAAATATCGTAGGTGTGACTCCGGCAATGCCAAGTGGATGTTCCATGAATATTATGATGGAAGAGATGCCTGACAGGGCTTTTGATGTAGGCATTGCCGAACCTCATGCAGTGACCTTCGCTGCAGGGATGGCGGTTTCAGGCAAACTTCCGTTTGTAAATATTTATTCCTCCTTTATGCAAAGGTCCTATGACCAGATCATCCATGATGTTGCACTTCAGAAATTGAATGTGGTTTTTTGCATGGATCGCGGAGGACTGGTTGGCGCAGACGGGGCAACACATCATGGGGTTTTTGATTTGTCATTTATGCGCAGCATTCCCAACATGACTGTTTCCGCTCCGATGGACGAACTTGAGCTTAGGAATTTAATGTATACGGCCCAGCTACCAGACAAAGGCCCCTTCGCCATAAGGTATCCCCGGGGCAGCGGCAGACACAAGGAATGGCAACTTGATTTTTCAGAGATACCGGTAGGAAAAGGCAGGAAAATTTCCGATGGCACTGATATTGTTGTCCTGTCAATAGGTCATCCGGGTAACTTTGTTATGGAAGCCCGAAAAATTCTCGAGGCTGAGAATATCTCTGTTGCACATTATGATATGAGGTTTGTAAAACCTTTGGATCATGAGATTCTCGATGAAGTAGCAGTTCGCTTCACTCATATAATCACCATTGAAGACGGTGTAATTGCAGGTGGTTTCGGCAGTGCTGTTGTAGAATATTATGCATCCCGGGATCTCAGGAGATCAGTGGTCCGACTTGGAGTGCCGGATCGGTTTATTGAACAGGGGACTCAACTGGAACTTTACCGCGAATGCGGCTTCGATAAAGGTGGAATCTGCAATACTATAAGGGAAATTGTAGCTGTAACAGGTAGCTGAATCATCACATTATCAAAATGTCTGATTCATTTTGATCTTTGTATAATATTTTTTATACCTTTGCCAAGCTTTTTAAGAGGGATAATTATGAACTACCTTTCGCAATACACCCTTCCGTTTTCAGGATTGAGTGAAGGGAAGCATCAGTTTGATTTTACAGTCGATGATCGGTTTTTTGCTGAGTTTGAGAATTCAGAAGTAGGAAACGGAGAGTTGGCAATCCTGGTTGACCTTGAAAAACGAACTACTTATCTTAGGCTGACTTTTTCAATCAAAGGAGTTGTATCGCTGATCTGTGACCGGTGCCTGGAAAATTTTAATTACCCTGTTGAAAGCAACAGAGAACTGTTGGTCAAATTCAGTGAGAAACCTGTCGAAGATGAAGCAGAGATGATCTATCTTCATCCCACCGACTTTCAGGTTGAAATTGCGCAGTATATCTATGAATTCGTAATTTTAAGTTTGCCAATCCGGAGAATTCATCCTGATGGAGAAGACGGTAAAAGCCTATGTGATCCGGTAATGATAACTAAACTGGAAGAACTTAGATACCATGGCAATTCATTAAAAGAACCGGATGACCCGAGATGGAATGAGTTAAAAAAAATTATTGGTAATTAAAGTAAAGTTTATTAAAAATGGCACATCCTAAGCACAAACACTCCAGTACGAGAAGAGATAAGCGCAGGACTCACGACAAAGCAATACCTGCACAGATTTCATCCTGTTCAAATTGCGGATCAGCTGTAAGGTATCATACCGTTTGCGCTGAATGCGGTTATTACAGGGGTAAACTGGCAATTGAAAAAACAGCTTCAGTCTAATTTCACGACGTTAAAAAACGTGTTTTGTTAGCAGGCAAAATTACAAAGGAATCCCGTGAGGGATTTTTTTGTTGTTGATTTTCGTATAAAATCCCGGCGAATTATTACCTTCATCAGCGTTTTATAATTGATCAAAACAAACAGACATGTCAAAACCAATCATCAACGAAGTTAAAGCCCTGAATACCATTGCTCAGGACACAAAGATAAAAGGGAATATTGAGTCCAACGGTGATATTCGTATTGACGGGGTTCTGGAAGGTGACCTGGATTGCAAGGGCAGGGTGGTTGTTGGTCCGGAATCAAGAATAAATGGGACTATCCGCTGTTCCAGTGCTGAAATACTCGGATTCGTCAAAGGTGAAATTATCGTAAAAGACCTTCTCTCCCTCAAAGGAACTGCCTCTATTACCGGAAACCTCACCATGGGAAAACTTTCTGTTGAACCGGGTGCACGGTTTGTTGGCCATTGCAAAATGATCAATGAAGAATACGCCATTTCCGATTCAGACTCTGATGAGAGGTAAGCTATGCTCAGGTTTCAAAATCTCCTTGATTCGTTTGAACTAAAATTCCAGGAAGAAATTCGCACAATTCAGGCTGCCTCCCCGGTGCAATTGTATGAACCTGTCGCCTATTCCCTGAACGAAGGAGGGAAAAGGATACGACCGGTACTTTTGCTGCATGCCGCATCACTCTTCACTGACCGTCCTGAACAGTTTTTTCCGGCAGCAGCTGCCATTGAACTCTTCCACAACTTTACTTTATTACATGATGACATAATGGATCATGCAGCTATCAGGAGGGGATTACCCTCTGTGCATGTGAAATACGGTGAAAACAGTGCCATTTTAAGCGGAGACGCTATGTCGATCATGGCATTCAGATTTTTATCCAGGTGTGATCCACGGTATCTTTCTGAAGTCTTATCCCTTTTTTCAGAAACCGCACTTGAAGTTTGTGAAGGTCAGCAACTTGACATGGAATTTGAGAACAACAACCTTGTTTCAATTCCGGAATACCTTGAAATGATCAGGTTAAAAACTGCAGTTCTTATCGGTTGTAGTCTTAAAACCGGGGCCATTCTGGCTGGTGCATCGAAAACTGAATGTCAGCTTCTCTATGATTACGGAATAAATATCGGAACAGCATTCCAGCTTCAGGATGACTGGCTGGATGTTTACGGAGATGAGAAATCCTTTGGGAAAAAAATTGGAGGAGACATCACTGAAAACAAAAAGACTTTCATCCTTCTCAAAGCACTGGAAATAAGTGATCAGGAAAATCGGTCCGAATTGGAGGATTGGATTGGCAAAAAGGATTTTGATGCAGCCGAAAAAATTGAAGCCGTAAGAGAAATTTTTACAAGAACCGGTGCTGCCGAGAAGACCAGAACCCTGATGAGAACTTTTTATGACAATGCCCTCACATCCCTGGACCAACTCAATGTCCCCGACGCAGCTAAAGATGAACTAAGGATATTCGCCGGCAAAGTTTTGTCGAGATCGAAATAGTTTCGACTGATGTAAATATGCGAAAACAGGTGATCCGGGAAATTACCCCTCGCCCAATCTATACAAAGTACCGGAAAAGCCAATTATCTATCCGCCTAACACAGCCTCTATCCTTATCATAGCCTCCTCGAGCGTTTGCCTCGGACAGGCAAAATTCAGCCTGAAGAATCCTGTCCCCTGGTTGCCATAAATCGATCCCTTGTTCAATACAACTTCTGCCCGGTCAATAAGAAGCCTGTTCAATACCAATTCATCCATTCCATACTCCCGGAAGTCAATCCAGGCCAGGTAAGTAGCTTCTGTAAAAGACATTTTCAGCTTAGGCATCTTTCCACGGATAAAACCTATCAGGTAATCACGGTTGGCCTCCAGGTAAGCATTCTGCTGTCTTACCCATTCCATACCATGGCTATAGGCAGCTTCAAGGGCAACATTCCCAAAGAGGTTACCGCTTTTTAAATGAAGCATATGCAAAAAATGATCGTATTGCTGCCTGATCTTCCTGTTCGGGATAATGACGTAGGATGTCGCAAGTCCGGCAATATTGAAGGTTTTACTCGGGGCCATACAAACAATGCAATTATTTGCCAGCTCGCTTGAAATTGTAGGCAGAGGTGTGTGCTTATATCCGTTAAAAATTAGGTCAGAGTGAATTTCATCCGATACGATCAAAATATTGTTTTTTAAACATATATCACCCAATTGTGAAAGTTCTTCTTTAGTCCAAACTCTTCCTACAGGGTTATGGGGATTGCACAGAATAAGCAGCCGTGTATCCTTGTCAATTTTCCGGGTAAGATCGTCAAAATCAAAAGTATAATATCCATCCGTTTCTACCAGTGGATTCTCGACAACGAGGCGGCCACAATCTTTAACACAGGTGAAGAAAGGAGTGTATACCGGAGGCTGTACTATAACCTTCTCCCCTGCTTGTGTATATGCCATAATAATAGCGGAAAGAGTAGCTACAACGCCCTGAGTGGGCAGGATCATTTCACGTTCAATCTGCCAGTCGTGCATTTTCTTCTGCCAGTTTATGATTGAATTATAGTACCCTTCAGGGCGGTAGGAGTAAGCATAAATTTCATGATCGGTACGATACCTGATGGAAGCAGTTATAAAGTCAGGCACCCTGAAATCACTGTCTGCCACCCAAAGCGGAATGGCATTTGCATTTCCGAAGAATTTATCGAGCTGATCATATTTTTCACAGTCAGTTCCTTTTCGCTGGATAATTTCATCAAAATTATATTTCTTCATAAATCATTAATATAAAACCAATATGACATTTATAATTCAATCTTTAAATTAAATAGAATAATTCCATACCTGGATTAGAAAACTTCAACTTTTGTAAGAACTTTTACAATATGGCTTATGTTGTTATGCTCAATTTTTTCCTCCCCCAGGCGAAGATTGAAATTGAATCTGTCAAGGTCCAGGCACAATTCAAAATCCCGGGCAGGAGACCAGGTACTGTTAGCCGGATCCAACAACCTGGCGCCGTCGCCAGTCCTGAGAATCTCTTTCATCCGGTCGAAATCAGGGTTAAGACCCAGGATTCTGTCTCTAACGTATTCAGCCAGAAACGTGTCTTCCTGGGTTGGCCTGTCTCCTTCATATCCCATGCAAACCAGGCTTACCCAGGCCGGACCGGTTTTTTGCAGGTAACGGACGATGGCTCCTGCATTGACAAAGCTCCCGGTGAGGATTTCGCTTGCACCTGATGCATTCATCAACCCTTTGGTACCGGAACTTGTAGTCATGATAATGGTCTTGCCGGTAAAATCATTGCTGAAGATGTGTGTCGGAGAGTTTCCATAGTCGAACCCTTCCACTTTTTTCTCACTCCTTTCACCTAAAAGGATGGCTTCAGGCAGCATTGCTTTCATTTGGAAAGCCTCCTCTACCTGTTCGACGGGAATAATCCGTGAGGCTCCGGCAGCAGCCAGGTAACACGCTGTTGAAAATGCCCTGAATACATCGATAACTACAGTGGTTCCTTTTGCCTTCCTGGCACCTTCCGTTAATTGTAAAATTTCTATCTGCATAACCTGAAATAAATATTAAGCGCTTACCTGAACAGGTATTGAGGTTTCAAACTGCACCCTGGCAGCAATTTCTTCAAGTTCAGACAGAGGGATTCCAACAAGGTTTTCAGCCGGAGTATCTCGCGCTATGGAGTAAATCATCACCATCCCGGGTTGGATTTCCTTCAGCAGACCAATCCATTTTTCAATTTCTTTAAAAGTGGTATTATCTACTTCCATCCCATTGAATGTTCCTCTCAAAAACATAGTTTGGATAGTGACCGCTCCCTTGAACTGTTTAAGCTGAACAACCATCTTTTCAAGATTAAACCTTCCTACAGGTTTATTCAGCAAAAGGATGGTTTCCAATACTCCTGAATCCAGCTTCAGGATATTGTCATCCACTCTCTTCAGGGCTTTCACAACACCTGGTTTTTGTAATGTGGTAGAGTTGGACAGCACTGCTATTCTTGATTTAGGGGAAAGTTCATCCCTTAATTGGATCGTATCATCTATAATGCCCTCGAATTCCGGATGGAGAGTTGGCTCCCCGTTGCCTGCAAAGGTGATGACATCCGGTAGTTGTGACTCGGCTGCCATCTCAAGCAGTTTCTGCCTGAGTAATGACCGGATATTATCCCTCGCCGGCAAAAGAATTCTTTGATTTTTCCTTTCCGGATTCCAGCCGCACTCACAATAAATGCAATCAAACGAACACAATTTGGCATCGACAGGAAGCAGGTTGATTCCCAGCGAAATTCCTAATCTGCGGCTGATTACCGGTCCGAATATAATTTGATCAAAAAGAAATGTTGCCATAGAATTGTTTCCTCAGATTATTTTCCTTAGCCTATTTTTTTCACCCTTGTTGAAGACTGAAGTTTTTTTTCATTCATATTGAGACCTGTCAGCAAATTGAGCCCGGGCCGCTTTCCGACCTCAATTGAGCCCGCCCAATCCGCCATTTTCAGTGCAGTTGCTCCATTGAAAGTGGCCCAGGTTATAAGTTCACTGAGTGGAAGGTCCGGATAGGCCGACTGGATTATTCTCATTTCCTCAAGAATGGAAAGCTGGTGGTTCGATCCCAGGCTATCAGTTCCAAGACAAATCTGGAGTTGGTTTTCCCTCAGCAGACCTATGTCCGGAAGCTTGTTCTGAATGTAAAGATTTGAGGCAGGGCAGAGAACAAACCACGTTTTACAGAGCATTCGCACCTTGGCAATAAAATCGATGTCAGATTGTGAAGTGTTGAGATTATGAACCAACAACAGGTTGTTCACAGATGGAAGGAATCGGAGCGTACTGTACAGGGCACTTTCACCGGTTGGACAAAAGAATGAGGTGTCAATGGAGAGGTTGTCCTGCAAATGCCCGGCAATTCCACCGCTACCAGTTCTGAACAACTCATCTTCTTCTGTAGTCTCCTGGCTGTGAATGGATAAGATAGAATCATTTCTTACTGCCTCCGCAGCGATTGCTTCAAATAGTGGTTTTGATATGGAATACGGCGCATGTGGCACTATGCCAGCTTTTAACCCCATTTGTTCAGCTGCCTTCAGGGCAGACTTGGCATGATCAAATGCCATTTCTGCTCGATCCGGCACAACACCCAGTGCCTCAATAAATGTATAATAATTAATTTTTGAACTATATTTTACTTCAAAAACAGAACTTTCGTTGGAAATATCTCCAACTGCTACAATTCCGTTTTTGTACATCTGCAAATCGGCATTTTGTGCGGCAAGTAAGATCTTGGCCGGATCATTGTTCCTGCTCTGTGTCACTTGTTTGATGAAAGCGACAAACCCTTCCCCCTCGTCAAACCGACTCTTCATGTGTGACAATTCCAGGTGACAATGAGCGTTGACGAATCCCGGGACCAAAATCCCGCTAAAGAATTCCACTCCTGCCGATTCGTTCAGGATTCCATGAGTGTCGTGAATATCAACAATAGTCCCGTTTTCGTCAACAGTTAATATCCCTTTGTTGTATGATTTACCCCGACCATCCAGGATGAAGTGAGCAGAAATTTTACGCATGAACCATTTTATCAGGAAACCTTATTGAAGTGTTGGAGCAGGGTTTGAAGGGGAAGGAGGTGGGTTTTTTACTTTTGTTGTATCCAGGCTTAAGCCACCCGGCCTGATTGTGTCACTTTTTGCTTTTACCTCCATTTCACTCAAAACGTTTAATACCTCGTCGTAGACCGGCATAAATGCCCTGGTATTTTTCCCGTACCACAACAGCGAATTTTCGATCTCAGGCCGTTCAACCTTGTATTTTTTACAGATTGAAAGGTAAAGATCCTCAGACAGGCTATCCCTGATCATCGACAGGTTGTATTTCTGGGCATTGATTGCATCTGCAAGATGGATGTCTACCAAAATCGGCACCATTTTCTTCCTTGGAAGAATCCCTTCGGGTACGCTCTCTCCGGAACATGCCAGGAAGGTAAACAATACAATAAAATAAATGGCGAAATGGTTTCTCATTCATCGTCCTCCCTCTGTTTCAGATTACGAATCCGCTTTGACAACGGTGATGCAAAGACAAATTCGTTCAGTTTCATATTTCGTGTAAACAATACCTGTGTGCTGTTCCCCTCCCATCCATTTTCCCCTTCGGAGATAAATAAAATGTTATCCCCAATCTCCATGACAGAATTCATATCATGTGTATTGATCAGGGTCGTAATATCATATTCCACTGTGATTTCCTTGATAAGGTTATCTATCAGAATGGATGTAACAGGATCAAGGCCTGAATTTGGTTCGTCACAGAAAAGATATTTAGGATTAAGCGCTATGGCCCTGGCGATTGCAACTCTTTTACGCATGCCTCCGGATATCTCAGAGGGATAAAGATGATTGGATCCCTTGATGTTAACCCTTTCCAGGCAAAAGTCGACGTGCTTGTTTTTTTCACCGGTGGTCATGTTGGTAAACATATCCATTGGAAACTTGACATTGCCTGCAACATCAAGAGAGTCAAACAGCGCCCCTCCCTGGAATACCATTCCCATCTCCTGCCGCAATCCCCTGAGATCATGGAATGTCATTCGCCTGATATCCCTGCCGTCGAACAGAATCTCACCCTCATCTACTTCAAGAAGCCGGACAATTGATTTTAGCAGAACAGTCTTACCTGATCCACTCTGACCAATAATCAGGTTTGTTTTCCCTTTTTCAAAAACAGTTGTAATGTTTTTAAGGATCTCTCTGTTCTCGAAAGATTTCCTTATATTTTTAATCTCAATCATTTGAACAGTAATTGAGTAAGCACCAGATCAAAGAAAAGAATCAGGATGCTTGTATTTACCACTGAACTGGTACTGGCACGGCCAACCTCCAGTGCACCACCCTGTACGTTGTAACCCTGGTATGAGGCAACGGAGGCGATCAAAAAGCCGAAAACCAGGGTTTTTATCATTGAAAAAGTAACATAATAGGGCACGAAAAGTGTTCTGATACCACCCATGTATTCTGCCACAGTGACAACTCCTGTAACAGGTCCGGCAATTAGTCCGCCGATAATTCCACAGAAAACACTCAGGATAAACAGGACAGGGCTCATTAAGACTACAGCTATGATTTTGGGAAGGATCAGGAAGGAAGCAGAGTTGACCCCCATCAGTTCAAGGGAGTCGATTTGCTCTGTAACCCTCATACTTCCAATCTCGGAAGCAATGTTGGACCCCACTTTTCCGGCAAGCATCAGGCTAAGGATGGTGCAGGAAAATTCCAGTATAAGGGTATCACGGTTGCCAAGCCCAATCAGGTATGTTGGCATTAGCGGACTGGACATATTGTATGTAAGTTGTAATGTAATAATTCCACCCATAAAGACTGAGATTATTGCAACAATCCCTACTGAATGAATCCCCAGCTTTTCAATTTCCAACAACAACTGCTGCCAGTAAATCCGGCTCCTTTCCGGCTTACTGAAGACCCGATACATCAACAAAAAGTAATTACCGATTTCGTTGAATACCTTCATGAAATTTTTTTATAAAAATACAAATTATTTAAACAATGGCTTGGAACTATTTGTTGTCCGTAACAGGAACGAAATGAATAAATTCAGAAAAAAAATCTACTTTTGAGACAAACAGTTGACCATGGGAAATTGTAAAAATTATTGCGTCATAATGGCAGGTGGAATCGGCAGCAGATTCTGGCCATTAAGCACTGCTGACCGGCCCAAGCAGTTTATTGATATTCTTGGAATCGGCAAAACCTTATTGCAACTGACATTTGAGCGATTTAACCGGATAATGCCCGTTGAGAATATTTATATCGTAACCAGCGAGAGCTATAAAGAACTGGTTATGGACCAACTGCCTCTTGTCAGTGAAACGCAGGTTTTACTTGAACCCCTTAGAAGGAATACAGCACCATGTATTGCCTATGCTGCCTATAAAATTCAGAGTATTTGCCCCACAGCAAAAATAGTTGTCTCTCCATCAGATCATCTGATTCTCAAAGAAGACCTTTTCCTCAACGAAATTGACAAAGGACTTCAATTTGCAGCGGAGAAAGAGGTATTGCTTACCCTGGGCATTACGCCTTCCAGGCCTGAAACTGGTTACGGCTATATACAGGTAAGCGAAAAAACGGAATTTAACAGTTTTAGCAATTTGTTCAAGGTCAAGACTTTTACAGAAAAGCCAGATCGTGCTATGGCCCAGGTGTTTATAGATACAGGGGAGTTTTTTTGGAATTCAGGATTATTTGTATGGACAGTTCAGTCTATCTTAAACGCTTTTGAAAAATACCTTCCCGATGTCAATTCTCTTTTCGAAAACGGCAGAAAACTGATCAATACTCCGGACGAATGCTTCTTCATCAACAAGACCTATTCCGAATGTCCCAATATATCGATTGACTACGGGATTATGGAAAAAGCTGACAATGTTTATGTTCTGACAGCAGATTTCGGTTGGTCTGATTTGGGCACCTGGGGTTCTTTGTATGAAAACCATCCGCTGGATAAAAATGGGAATGCTGTCTCAGGCAAGAAGATTTTTCTGTATGATACGGAGGGCTGTATTGTCAATCTCCCTGATGGTAAAATTGCGGTAATCCAGGGGCTTAAGGATTATATTGTTGTGGAGTCACAGAAGACCCTGCTTGTCTGCAGGAAAAATGATGAGCAGCAGATCAGGCAGTTTGTTGCCGATGTGATGCTGGCAGAAGAAAAAAATGTCTGAAAAGACCTGTTGATCAACCCTGTTTCAAAGCTGCTGATTGTTTAACCTTCAACTCTTTTATCACTTTATCCCTGACAGATTTAAAGGCCGGTAAATTTTTATCGCTGACAGGGTCAGCCGGAGGAGATTTAATAGTAAGCGGATCTACAGGAAACCCACTCTTAAATACCCTGAAATCAAGGTGCGGACCAGAAGCAAGGCCTGTGGAACCTACAAAACCAATCAATTCTGCCTGTTTGACGCGTGACCCGACCTGAATTCCCGGTGCAAACCTGGAAAGGTGCATATAGGTCGTAGTATATACAGAGTTGTGCTTTATTTTGATAAAATTCCCACCCCCACCAGCCTGATATGCCCTTGTTTGAACGATCCCATCCCCGATGGAATATACAGGGGTTCCGGTAGGAGCTGCATAATCAACCCCAAAATGCGGCCTGACGATTCTAAGGACAGGATGCATCCTTGCCCCGGAGAACCGAGAGCTGATTCTGAAAATTTTCAAGGGAGCTTTCAGAAATTCCTTTCGAATACTTTTTCCCTGATCATCGAAAAAACTCTGGCCATCCTCCTGTTCAAAATGAATGGCGTAAAAATCCTGTCCGGAAGAATTAAAAACGGCAGCATGGATGGTTCCAATTCCCAATGGTTCTCCTTTGACATAATCCTGATCAAAGATCACACTAAAATGGTCTCCTTTTTGTATGGCAAAGAAATCTATGGTCCAGGCAAAGATATCCTGCAGAAAAATGGCCATCATAGGATCCAGGTTGTTCTCCTGTATGGATTTCCAGAGTGAGGAACTGATCACTCCTGTAACAATCTTACGCTCTGTGGTCACTTCATTCTTTCCAGCAATTACAGAACATGAGTCAAAATTGAGCCTGTAGGTATAGTAATTAACCGGATTTTCTGCGTACACAAAATATAATGGCGTCCTGACTGAATCCTTTGAATAGAAAAGAGCATAATCATTTCCGGCTTTCATCCTGCGCAGGTCAAAAACTGAGCCTGGCAAATGGGCAATGCGGTCTGTCACCAGTGAGGATACTCCCCTGTCTGCTAAAATATCGGAGAGACTTTCATTTAACCTGACCCTGTTTTCTTCAACGTGGAATGAATCCGCAGGCAAGCCATAAAGAAGTTTGGGTTCATTAAAGATGATATCCTCCTTCTGATCAACGGCAGGGATCATATAGTTGTAATACATGATTCGGGAGAAAGTAAAATTCAGCAGCAAAAACAGGCAGATACCGAGGACCCATTCGGGGAGATATTTCCTGCGTGTTGATTCCTCTCCTGTTTTCCTGATTCGGCTGAAAATTCCGGAATTAAGCCTTGATTTCATCAAACCCCTTTCCGTATACACCCATCACTGAGCCTTGAGAAATAAAGGCTTCGGGATCGATCGCTTTTATTTTTTGAAATATCATGGGTGATTCCCGTTTTCTGACTACTGTCATGATCATCTTGACCTGCTTCTTGGTATACCATCCGGTACCTTCAATGATCGTAAGGCCCCTGCGGGATTCAGTATTGATAAAATCAGCTATCTGCTCGTATTTTTCTGAAAAAATGAAAAGCTGAACAGATTGTTGTGCTCCTGTAAGAAAAGCATCAATGGAATAGGCCACTATCCACATTGTGACATAACTGTAGACAAGTATTTCGACAGAGGAAAGGACAAAGAAAGAAGAGGTGATAATTATCACGTCGCAATACATAATAATCCTGCCCGGACTTATATTGCGGTATTTGTTGATAATCATTGCAATAATATCGGTACCGCCGGTACTGCCGCCCTGGTTAAAGGTAATACCCAGGCCTACCCCACAAAGTATACCACCCAGAACAGAGGAGAGGAAAAGGTCCTTCACCAGGGGTTCTTTGATAAACATGGGAAAAATATTGAGCAGCAAAGAAATAACCACCATGCTGAAAAGAGTCTTCAACCCAAAACTGGTGCCCAAAATGCGAATGGCCAATATTATCAGAAAACTGTTGATTATAAAATAGGGGTAACCGGCAGATACGCCTGTTGCATAAAAAATCAACTGGGAGATCCCGGTAACACCACCGGCTGTAATCCTTACCGGTATAAGAAAGGCGGTAACCCCAAATACATACATGGCTAATCCAAGGACTATCACCGTGTACATTTTAACAAAGGAAATTATTTTCTTGGCCATCGATACTAATTAGGTGTGCTAAATTAAATCTTTTTTAAAAATTTATTTAATTTCACGACGAATTAGCAAACTAAACTTTTCAAGCAAACAATTCGAATTAACTAAAAATCAATTTTTATTGTTGTAACGACTATTTTAATCAAAATATATAGATATGAAAATTCATGAATACCAAGCCAAGGAGATTTTTTCCCGTTACCAGATTCCGGTCACCAATGAGTTTGTTTGCTATACTGTCGAGGAGGCAGTCGATGCTGCTGCAAAGTTAGGACTGCCGGTTGTTGTAAAAGCCCAGGTTTTGGCAGGTGGCAGGGGAAAGGCAGGTGGAGTCAAGCTTGCCAGGACAAAAGAAGACGTTCCGGAAATGGCTGGTAAGATCCTTGGAATGGATATCAAAGGATATACAGTTGAGAAAATATTAATTGCACAGGGAGTAAAATTTTCATCTGAATTTTATGTTGGACTGACCATTGACAGAAATTCAAAGTCTGTCATATTCATGGCCAGCAGTGAAGGAGGGGTTGAAATCGAAGAAGTTGCAAAAGACAACCCGGATGCGATCCACAAATTTGTTATAGATCCCGCACTGGGAATGACCCCATTCCTGGCAAGAAAAATAGCTTTTGCCCTTTTCAGTGATTTCAACCTGGTCAAACAGGGAGCGGATCTCTTCCAAAAGCTGTACCGAATTTTTATGGATACCGATTCATCACTTGTTGAGATCAATCCTTTGGTTATCACAGAAGAGGGTAAGCTTCTCGCTCTTGATGGAAAAATGAATTTTGACGACAATGCCCTCTTCCGTCAAAGTGAGATTGAGGCTTTGAATGAACCTACTGCCGACGAGTTAAAAGAGTTGGATGCAAAAGAGAAAGGCCTTACTTATATCAGGCTGGATGGTTCTATTGGTTGTATGGTTAACGGAGCCGGACTTGCGATGGCAACGATGGACCTCATCAAGTATTTCGGAGGCGAACCTGCCAACTTCCTGGATATCGGCGGAAGTTCGAACCCCCAAAAGGTTATAGATGCCATGAACCTAATCCTATCTGACAAGAATGTGAAAGTTGTGATGATCAACATCTTCGGTGGTATCACCCGTTGCGATGATGTTGCGCGCGGACTGATCATTGCCCTTGAGAAAATCAAGGTGGAGGTTCCTATTGTCGTAAGACTTTCAGGAACCAATTCAAAAGAGGGACTTGAAATCCTGAAGCAGGCCAATCTGCCGATTGTTGAAACCATGAGTCAGGCTGCTCAAAAAGCCATCGAACTGAGTACCAAAAATTAAGAACCACATTATTTAATCAGATATGAGCATTTTAGTCAATAAAAATACAAAGTTGCTGGTACAGGGTATCACAGGCAGGGACGGAAGTTTCCATGCAGGCAAAATGAAAGCTTATGGCACGAATGTAGTAGCCGGGGTTTCTCCGGGTAAAGGTGGAAGTGCCGTGGATGGCATCCCGGTATTCAATACGGTTGAGGCTGCAGTCAAAGCAACGGGAGCAAATACATCTATTATTTTCGTACCTGCCCACCTTGCAGCAGATGCAATACTTGAGGCCTCAGAGGCAGGTATTGGACTTGTAATAGCTATCTCAGAAGGAGTCCCGACACTGGATATGGTCAAGGTAATGCCTTACCTGGCCAAGAAGGGAACCAAACTGATCGGACCAAACTGTCCGGGACTGATCTCTCCCGATGAAGCACTGGTAGGAATCCTGCCGGGTAACATATTTCTAAAGGGCAATGTTGGACTTATGAGCCGCAGCGGCACGCTGACCTATGAAATGGTTTACCAGTTAACAAGCAACGGAATTGGACAAAGCACTTGTGTGGGCATCGGTGGTGACCCTGTTGCAGGGCTCTATTTTCTCGAGCTCCTGCAAATGTTTCAGGATGATCCTGACACAGAAGCCATTGTACTGATTGGCGAGATTGGCGGTGATGCAGAAGAAAGGGCAGCCCAGTTTATTTCGGATCATGTCACGAAACCGGTAGTTGCTTTTATTGCCGGACAGTCTGCTCCTCCGGGAAAAAGAATGGGGCATGCCGGCGCCATCATATCAAGCGGAAGCGGGACCGCTGAAGAAAAAATCCTTGCATTTGAAAAGGTTGGTGTTAGGGTCGCCAAAATTCCAAGTGAGATTCCTGACCTGATCAAAGAGGCAATGAAGAAATAAAAAAAGGGAGAAAAATTTCTCCCTTTTTTTATTTCTCATTTTTCGCTGCGTTCAGTACTTCATTTACCGATCCGTGCAGTAACAGAAGCCGCTTTGCCTTGTCTTCACTGTATCCCAATTCACTCACAATCATACGGGTACCTCTGTGTACCAGTTTTTGGTTGGTCAATTGCATATTGACCATTTTATTACCCTTCACCCGTCCAAGCTTAATCATGACGGAGGTCGTTATCATATTCAAAATCAATTTTTGGGAAGTTCCTGATTTCATTCGGGTGCTTCCTGTTACAAATTCCGGACCAACAATTGCTTCGATGGCGATGTCAACATTCCTGGCCAAAATGCTGCCAGGGTTATTGACAATGCAGCCGGTAAGAATCTTGTGCTCCCTGGCTTTCTTTACTGCCCCGACAACATAGGGGGTGCGACCAGAAGCGGCAATTCCAACAACTGTATCAAATTCGTTGATGTCCAGCTTTTCCAGCTCCATCCAACCCATCTCCTCGTTGTCTTCGGCCGCCTCAACAGCTTTGCGTATGGCCTTGTCTCCCCCGGCAATCAACCCAATCACAAGACCGTATCCTACGCCAAAAGTCGGAGGAATTTCCGAAGCATCCAAAATACCAAGTCGTCCGCTGGTGCCAGCACCCATGTAGAAGAGCCTCCCTCCCTTTTTCATCCTCAGGTAGATCTGTTCAACTAATTTTTCTATCTGAGGTATCACAGCACTGACAGCAGGAAGAATTTTTTTATCCTCTTCATGAATGTTCTGGAGCAATTCTTTTACCGACATCTTTTCCAGATCGCAGTACAGCGAATCCTTCTCGGTGATGCTTTCGTTAGTCATTTTGATTATCTGCTAATATGTTGATATTCAGATGATATTTAACCAACTCTTCCATTGGCTCCTTCAATATGGAGATACAGCGCAAATGATACAATCCACATACTTCCTCAACGATACCGCTAAAGTGAAAAGCTACAGAACCTACAAATCCAATTGAATAGGACTTGTATTCCGGAATCCGTGTAACATTGCGGTCAAAAAATTCAATGAGGCTATTCCGGACGAGCCGGGACGAATAACTATCCGATATTTCTTCCGAAAGAAACGGGGCAAAGGAAGCGAGGAAATAATTTGGTTTATCCGTTTTATAGACCCTTTGCAGTGCTTCTTCACGTGTTAGTTGGTATTTTGCCTCAAATTTTTCCCTGAGTGGTTTTGGCATAACCTCCTTGAAAAAATCACCCAGTAATTTTTTCCCAAGAACCGCGCCACTTCCCTCGTCTCCTAGGATAAAGCCAAGCGGAGAAATTCCCTTTTCGACAGTTTTCCCGTTGAAAAGGCAAACATTGGATCCGGTGCCAAGAATACAGGCAATACCCTGTTTGTTAGCGAACAAGGATCGGGAAGCGGCAAGAATATCACTGTAAAGCTCAATAATTGCCAACGGATACATCTGCTCCAAAGCAAAACGGATTACTCCTGCCTTCTCTTCATTGATGATACCGGTACCATAAAAGAAGATTTTTTCTACCGGCTCCATGGTCAACGGAAACAAACTGAGTATCAATTCCTCATAAATTGATTCTGAGGTACGAAAAAAGGGATTGATCCCGGTTGTATATAATGTTTGTATATCCCCTGAGGATGAGATTAGTTTCCAGGCACATTTGGTAGATCCACTGTCTGCTATTAAGATCACTCTGGTAGTTTTTAGTTCATTTCAGATTGTCAGAAAAGACCTGTCTGGCATTAAACCCAGCACCCTGTGATTTTAAATCATCAATTGGTCGCCGGGACTATCTTCAAACCCCTCAACAGTACCGAAATTCCGAAGGCACTTACAAGAAAAGGACCTGACATCTTCAATTCTAAATGTAAAGATAAATAAATTAACAACATAATACAGGTATTATATAACATGTATTACCAATATTGAAATTTTCATAATTTAAGCTATTTTTGATGATTACAACTACCAGAATTTTTCTATAAAAACTGTAGCAATGATCAAATTCTCCGGGACATGGATTGTAATGATCTGCCTCTTTTTGCACGTTTCCGGAAGGGAGGTTATTAGGATCAATCAATTGGGTTATCTTCCGGAAGGAGCTAAAACGGCAGTCTTCCTTAGCCACGAACCTATCAGCCTGAAGAAGTTTACGCTGGTGGACAATCTTACGGGTAAAACTGTTTTTGAAGGAATCCCTGTTCCATGCAACGGGGAGAAATGGGGACAGAAAAGTGCCTACAGGTTGAATTTTTCATCTGTCGTACAACCCGGAGGATATCACCTTAAAGCATCAAATGCCATTTCTCCCTCATTTAGGGTCTCATCCGGCATATACAAAGGGACCGCAGACTATATTCTGCAGTACATGCGTCAGCAGCGTTGCGGTTATAATCCCTTCCTGAAAGATTCCTGTCATACCGCCGATGGAATTGTAGCAGACCATCCGGCCAAAAGCGGGCAATGGCTTGATGTTACAGGTGGCTGGCATGATGCATCCGACTATCTTCAATATTCCCTGACCTCGGCCAATGCAGTGTATCAAATGCTATTTGCCTACCTTGAAAATCCATCGGTTTACAGTGACGGATTTAAGTCCAACGGATTACCCGGCGCTAACGGAATCCCTGATATTCTGGATGAAGCCCGGTGGGGCCTGGAGTGGTTGCTCAAAATGAATCCTGCTAAAGGAGAAATGTATTACCAGATTGCTGATGACCGCGACCACAGGGGGTACCGACTGCCTACTCTTGACACTGTATCCTACGGGTTGGGACCAAAATACAGGCCGGTATATTTCATGACCGGGAAACCCCAGGGGAGCGGCAGCCACAGAAACCGGACTACCGGTGTAGCCTCCATGGCAGCAAAGTTCAGCGCTTCATTTGCCCTGGGTTCGGCAATTTTCGAAAAAACAGATGCCGGGTTTTCGGTTCTGATGAAGAAAAAAGCTGAAGAAGCTTGGGATTTTGCAAAGACTGACCCGGGTGTATGTCAGACTGCCTGCGTAGTCTCTCCCTATTTTTATGAGGAGGAGAATTATGTAGATGACATGGAGCTTGCCGCAGCTACTCTTGAGCGATTATCAAAGTCGGAAGCGGATCTGAAGGCAGCAGCCAAATGGGGTGAACTTGAGCAGGTAACGCCATGGATGGAACTCCACCGGGCTCGCCATTACCAGTATTATCCCTTTGTTAACCTGGGCCACGCCTGGCTGGCCCGGTCGAAGGACAGCACCCTGTCAGCAAAATTCTCTGCCTTCATGAAACATGGCCTGAACTCCATCAAACAATTTTCAGAAAACGACCCGTTCATGATAGGAATACCATTCATCTGGTGCTCAAATAACCTCGTCGTGGCAGCTGCCACCCAGGCAAGGCTTTATCGTACTATCACCGGTGACTGTCAGTTTGAAGAGATGGAAACTGCGTTGACTGACTGGCTCTTTGGTTGCAATCCATGGGGAACTTCCATGATTTGCGGACTGCCGGCACAGGGTGACTATCCGGAAGATCCGCATTCGGCCATCACCTACAGGATGAAACAGCCTACCTGGGGGGGACTGGTTGACGGTCCTGTTGACAAAAAGATTTTCAATTCCCTGCTCGGGATAAAACTACTCAGGGCCGACTCTTATGCACCATGGCAGGGCGGGATCGCTGTATACCACGACGACAACGGTGATTACTCCACCAACGAGCCTACCATGGACGGTACCGCCAGCTTAAGTTACCTGCTCTCCTCCCTGGAGGCAACAGATCGTCCTGGGGCGGTAAAAAAGGCAGTAAAGGATAGCCAGGGAGCGGTTGTGAGGATGAATTCCTCCGGGAAAAATATCTACCTGGTCTTTTCGGCACATGATTATGGAGAAGGAGGTGAAAAAATTGAAAATTCTCTCAGAAAATCAGGAACCAAAGGATCATTTTTCTTCACCGGAGACTTTTACAGGAACAAGCAAAACTCAAGGATAATCAGGCAACTGATAAATGAGGGTCATTATCTCGGGGCCCATTCAGACCGGCACCTTCTTTATGCTGACTGGAGCAAAAGGGACTCAACACTGGTGACCAGAAAAGATTTTGAAAGTGACCTTAAAACCAACTACAAGGAAATGGAGGTATTTGGGATTGACAGTCACAAAGCAAAAATCTTTCTCCCACCTTACGAATGGTACAACAGCGAAGTAGTTTCATGGGCTGGTCAGATGGGTTTGACCACCATCAATTTTACACCCGGCATACGGTCCAACTCGGATTATACAACACCAGCCATGGCCAATTACCGTTCCTCGGAACAGATCCTGAATGACTTGCAATTTTTCGAGACCAAAGATCCTGACGGATTAAACGGAGCAATTATACTGATACACCTTGGAACATCGGAGAAAAGAACCGATAAATTCTACAATCACCTGGATGAATTACTGGAATCTTTGAAGGGTAAAGGTTATAGATTTTGTAAAATTGATGAACCATGGGAGTGAGCCAACTTCTGATCCCTAATCAAACAAAATTGATTATTTTTAACGAATGACCTGCTTCTACAGACATATCATCCTTTCGGTTTTACTTATGGCAACCATGGCAGGTTGTAAACATGTCACGACCTCCCGGCAAATAGTCGCTGCTGAGAATTTGCTGAACCAGGGAGAACTGACCAAAGCCGGTATTACTGCCAATGAGATCTTAAAAACACAAAAACTTTCAGTTCAGGAGAGGGCCAAAATTGATTCAATCCTTGACATTTGCCACAGGATCAGACGAGATTTTACTTTATCAGGGAAAGATGTGCTGAAAGGAATTTCAATTTACAACCCCAATGCGGACAGTATTGATTTGCTGCGGCTGGAAAAAGAGCACAAAATTGACGTGCTGGTTCTGGATGGCCGAAAGAGGTATTTCAAGCACAGCGCCGGAAATATTTTCAGGCTGGATTCCGCTTATGCCAGTCTAAGGGATCTGAAAAATGGATCCGCTATTGACTCATTATCCATATTCAGGGTAGCACACTCCAGTGAAATCCTGAAGAAATCCGATTCAATAGGCAACCCGGTTCATCCGGTAAAAATGAAACTCAATTATACCATAACTGTTGATGCGGATGCAGTTCCGGAAGGAGAGACCATCCGCTGCTGGATGCCCTATCCGCGGGAAACCAATCTGCGCCAGCAGCAAATCAGGTTGCTCGGTACCCTACCTGCAGCAAATTCAGTTTCACCGGCAACAGATCTCCAAAGAACAGTATACCTTGAGAAAAAAGCGGTCGCCCACTTGCCTGCCATCTTCAAAACAGAGATTGAAATCACCTCTTTTGCTCAATCCTTTCAGCTCACCCCGGAGATGATCCAGCCGTATAAGAAAGAAGCTGTCCTGTACAAAGAAAACACCTCGGAAAGGAGGCCACAAATTAATTTCAACCAAGATATCAAAACCCTGGCTGAAAAGATTATACAGAATGAAATTAATCCATTACTTCAGGTTAGAAAAATTTACAGGTGGATCAATGATTCGGTCACATGGGCCAGTGCTCTGGAGTACTCTATCATGCCCGATATTCCAGGCTTTGTGATGAAACAGCGGCATGGTGACTGCGGTATGCAAACGTTGCTCTTCATGTCGCTAGCCAGGTCTGCGGGAATTCCGGTCAAATGGCAGAGCGGATGGATGCTTCACCCCGGTGAAGTCAATCTGCATGACTGGTGTGAAGTATATTACGAGGGAATTGGCTGGGTTCCACTGGATCAGTCTTTCGGGCTACAGAACAGTCCGGATGAAAGGATCAGGGACTTCTATATCACCGGCATTGATGCCTACCGCCTGATTGTTAATGATGATTTCAGTATGCCACTTACACCGCCAAAACTTTATCTTCGAAGTGAACCCTACGATTTCCAACGTGGCGAAGTCGAATGGAAGGGTGGTAATCTCTATTTTGATAAATGGTCATGGCATATGGAGGTAACCTATAATTAATCAACAAGATTATATTAAGGATCTACGTAAATTTCAAATATAAAAGCAAATACAACCTATCGTTGTCTCAACAAAAATGAAAAAAATGAAGTACTGCATTTTACTCTTCCTATTAATCGGATTAACTTTTCCCTTAAAAGCCAAAGACTACCCGAAAAGGGAAATGAGGGCCGTCTGGATTGCTACGGTGGCCAATATTGACTGGCCATCTGCTCAGAACTTGTCAACAGAACAGCAAAAAAAGGAAATGGTTTCCATACTGGATGCTGTCAAGGCTTACAACATGAATACTGTCATTTTCCAGATCCGCCCGGATGCAGATGCCCTTTTTGCCTCAAACCTGGAGCCCTGGTCTGAGTGGCTTTCCGGGAAACAGGGAGTTGCACCGGATCCCTGGTATGATCCGCTTCAGTTTACGATCGATGAATGCCGCAAGCGTGGATTGGATATCCATGTATGGCTCAACCCTTATCGTGCAGTTCAGAACATTGACAAGGGGCCTTCAGCACCTAACCATGTATCCAATACCCACCCTGAATGGATGCTTACTTACGGAAATAAAAAGTATTTTGATCCGGGCATACCTGCTGTCCGTGACCATGTTGCCAACGTAGTGAGCGATCTTGTCAGGAGATATGACGTGGATGCCATTCATATGGATGACTATTTTTATCCTTACAAGATTGACGGATCGGAGTTCCCGGATAACGACTCCTTCAGAGAATTTGGAGGTAATTTCGGCACTGAAAGAAAGGATGACTGGAGAAGAAACAATGTTGACCTGATTATCAAACAACTTCACGACAGTATCAAATCAATCAACCCGTCAGTTGAATTTGGAATCTCCCCATTCGGAGTATGGCGAAACAAAAAGAATGACCCTGAGGGATCTGAAACAAGGGCAGGTGTAACCAATTACGACGATTTATACGCCAATATTCTCAAATGGCAATATGAAAAATGGATCGATTATGTGACTCCTCAACTCTATTGGTACATCGGGAAAGAGGTTGCTGATTATGCCATCCTGGCAAAATGGTGGGCAGAGCACAGTTACGGGTGTAACATCTACAGTGGCCAGGCAATATATCTGATTGACCCTCAATCTAAAGACCAGTCATGGAGAACCTCTGAAGAAATCACAAAGCAACTCTCTCTTAACCGTTCCATCCCGGAGATCAGGGGAAGCATGTTTTACAGTGCCAAATTCCTAAATAAAAATCCGCTTTCCCTGTTTGAAAACCTGATAAAAGAGCATTTCCGTTACCCTGCACTCACTCCGGAAAATCCTGTGATAATTCCTGTGATTCCAGAAAAACCAATAGGACCAACCATTGAGAAGGATGGAGAAAATATAGTATTATCCTGGCAAAAGGCTGAAAACACGAGTATGTTCGTCGTTTACCAGTTCAGGAAATTTCAGAGGAAAAGGATTAGCAAACCAGACAAGATTATATCTGTAACATCATACCAGAAGCTTCTGCTTAATGCAGAAAACGGTTATGACCCTGCCAGGTACAGGTATGTAGTGACGGCACTGAGCCCGACACACACCGAAAGCGATCCTGTGAAATTCAAATAAACAATTAAGCTATGGAAAAACTGACAAACAGCCACCAGCGATACCTCTCGCTGGATGTGTTCAGAGGCATGACTGTTGCTCTGATGATCCTGGTCAACAACCCGGGAAGCTGGTCACATAGTTATGCCCCGCTTAAACATTCAGCCTGGAACGGATGCACCCCGACTGATCTTGTTTTCCCCTTTTTCCTATTTGTTGTTGGGGTTTCCATGTATTTCTCGTTCTCGAAATACGGGAATCAACTAAACCGGGATACTTTACTGAAAATCGGAAAGCGAACACTTCTGATCTTTGCCATTGGTCTTTTCCTGCATACATTTCCGCAGTGGAGTACCGATTTTTCAAAATTCAGGATCATGGGGGTTTTGCAGCGAATTGCGCTGGCTTATGGAATTGCTTCCCTGATTGTTTTGTCAGTTAACATAAAATATCTGCCATGGATTGGAGGAACAATTCTCCTTTCATACTGGGGACTGGTGGTTTTATCCGGGGGAAGCGACCCTTATTCCCTTGAGGGAAACCCTGCAAGCCCGGTCGACGCCGCAATACTGGGGGTAAACCATTTATACAAGGGATTTGGAATCCCATTTGATCCTGAAGGCCTTTTCAGTACAATTCCGTCAGTTGTAACTGTCATCATAGGTTACCTTATTGGCGCTCTTATCCAGAGAATGCCTAAAAAGGAGGTTCCGTTAATATTGGTCATTTTTGGAATTATTGCTACCGGTCTCGGGATGTTTTGGGATGGGTATTTCCCGATCTCCAAACCCATCTGGTCGAGCTCCTATGTCCTTTTTACGGCAGGCCAGGCATTCATTTGGATGGCCATCCTAATCTGGCTGATAGATGTTAAAGGATTTTCGTCATGGACATCCTTTTTCACAGTATTTGGAATGAACCCACTCTTCATTTTTGTTCTTTCCGCCTTCTGGGGACGAATTTTGGGAAGGATGATCCATGTTACCTTAACTGACGGAACCGTAGTAACAGGATCTGCCTGGCTGTACAAGCAGGTATTCCTTCCACTGGCAGGTGAACTGAACGGCTCCCTGTTGTTTGCATTGAGTCATGTATTTCTCTTCTGGTTGTTGGGGTATATTCTTTACAAGAAGAAAATTTTTATTAAAGTCTAATCAGTACCATGAGAAAAAAGAAACCTGATTGTTATTCCTCTTTTGGCAGGATTTCAGTTTTACTGAAACTCAGCATGTTTCTTATCCTTTTCTTCGGAACCAGCCAATTTTCAATGGCTGATAAAACCAGGAGACTTTACAAAAAGGCCATGACAGCCTCCGAAATGTTCGCCAAAAAAGCATCCGCCGGTACTGTTTACAAATTCAAGGTTGATACCGTAAAGATGGATCCCAAAGGGACAAAGATTAACCTGGAAATGAAAATGTCCTTTTCAGAAATTCCCTTCCGACCCGAAACAGTGAAGCAATTCTATGCCGGTTACAAACAATTCCTGGGAAGAAAATTCAGAAAAAGCAAAATCTCCATCTGGTCGATGGGAAAGGAAATTGGTGAGTTAATACCCAATTATTACCGGGACAGCACCTTTGTCACAGACAAGACAAGGCTTTCAGTACGTTCCAACCGGCCAACGCCTATTGTCACAAATCAAACAAAAAACCTGGTTTTCCACAAAGGACTGGCCAACAGCAACATTGCCCTGTGGCAGAGCCATGGATGGTATTATGAGAATACCCTTGATCGCTGGGAGTGGCAGAGGGCACGTGATTTTCTTACCGTCGAAGATATCTGGACCCTCAGTTTTGTAGTGCCATACCTGACTCCCATGCTGGAGAATGCAGGTGCAAGTGTTTGGCTCCCGCGTGAAAGGGATTTCAACAGTAACGAGGTTATTGTTGATTCGGAAAGATCCACTGAAGGATCTGAATACCTGGAAGAAGGAGGTTACTGGAAGTCAGGTCCACAACCCGGGTATGGCCTGAAATACCCGTTTTTACTTGATGGAGAAAATCCTTTCGGGTTCGGACAATCCAGGACAATGGCAGCAGGTTCAGGGCCCAATGCAAAAGCAAAATATATACCCAAAATACCAGAAAAGGGAAACTATGCGGTATACGTATCCTATGCAAGGGACGAAAATAACGTGACGGATGCAAGCTATACTGTATACCATGCCGGTGGTAAAACCACGTTTAAAGTCAACCAGTCAGTTGGTGGCGGAACATGGATTTACCTGGGAACCTTCCATTTCGGAAAAGGCAAAAATCCGGACATAGGGATGGTGGAGCTTTCCGGCGCTTCCTCTGCACCGGGGAAGAATGTTTCTGCAGACGCTGTCCGTTTTGGCGGCGGGATGGGAAATATTGTCAGGGGCAGGGAAGACCAGCTGAAGAGATTGTATGATTTGCGTGAAAAAGAGGGATGGAAGTCAGATTCTGCAGAATGGGTTCCTTTTGCAAGCCAAAGGCCCAGGTACCAGGAAGCTGCCCGCTATTTCCTCCAGTATTCCGGTTTCCCTGATTCACTCGTTTACAGCCTGAACCGCACCAAAATCGATTATTCCAACCGTGGTTCTGATGCGGCAATGTATGCCCTGCGCGAAAGTGGAAAGGAAGACTACAAGGACGATTATATGTGTCGGGGAGAATGGGTCAATTACCTGATGGGGGCTCCCAACGGGCCAACCAAGGCTCCAATGGACAAAGGCCTGGGAATACCAATGGATCTGTCGCTGGGTTTCCATACTGATGCGGGCACCACGAAAGACAGTTCCATCATTGGCACATTGGTCATCTATGATACAACTTTCGATGCGGACAAATTTCCCAATGGCCAATCCAAGTGGGCCAGCCGGGATCTTGCCGATATTGTTCAAAGCCAGGTCGTTGATGACCTAAGGCAGTTACACAAAACCGACTGGACCAGGCGTGGAATGTGGAACAAAAGATATTTTGAGGCAGCGCGTCCAAAGGTTCCGGCACTTTTGTCCGAACTACTCTCCCACCAGAATTTTGCCGACATGTACCTGGCCCAGGACCCGCAATTCAAGTTTGATGTCTGCCGCTCCTATTACAAAGGCATCCTGAAATTCCTCGCTTATCAGAACAGCATTCCCTACGTGGTGCAGCCTTTGCCAGTCGACCATTTTGCCATGAAACTTGCAGAAAATAAAATTGAACTGTCATGGATTCCTGTTGATGACCCTCTGGAACCTACAGCCCGTCCAACCGGTTACAGGGTTTATAAAAGGGTGGAAGACGGTGGTTTTGATGAAGGAATCCCCGTAAAGGAGAATAAGACAGTATTTTCTGACCTTAAACCCGGACAAATCTGCAGTTTCAGGGTAACGGCAGTCAATGAAGGAGGCGAAAGTTTCCCATCAGAAATTCTCGCTTGTTCCCTGCCTGCAGCGAATGCTAAACCCGCCCTTATAATCAATGGCTTTGACAGAATTTGTGCCCCCGCAGCCTTCGACAATGGCAAGGAGGCCGGTTTTCAAATGGCTGAAGATGAAGGAGTGCCATATATTCAGAATCCTTCCTATATCGGGGAGCAATATGATTTCGACCGCAAATCTCCATGGCTTGATGATGATGCATCGGGATTTGGCTCCAGTCATGCTGACCACGAGACGATGATTGTTCCGGGCAACAATTTCGATTATACCTATGTTCATGGCAAAGCCTTAAGGGCCCATGGGATAGGATTTATTTCAATGAGTGATGAAAGTTTTGAGAAACAGGACTTTGACCCTGCTTCATTTTTACTGTTCGACCTGATTTTTGGGGAGGAGAAGACCACATCAAGGATTATTGGCCTTCCGGGCAGGAACTTTACCATTTTCACGAAGGGAATGCAGGAAGCCCTGGCAAAAGTTACCCAAACTGACGGAGCCAAAGTTATTATCTCCGGTGCTTATCTCGGGACAGACCTCTCGTTGTGCGGTGACACGCTGGCGAGGAAATTTGCTGCAGACCTATTGCATTACAAACCAAGAACAAGCCATGCCAGCAAGTCGGGATTGATTTACACTGTCAACAGTATCAAGGAAGACAATGTATCACAATACCGTTACATAAATAACTGGAATCCTTCTATTTACAAAGTAGAGTCGCCCGATGCCATTGAACCTGCGGGGAAAGATGCATCGGTTCTCTTTCGCTATTTCGGCGATAACAAGAGTGCAGGAGTCTGGTACAACGGCAAATACAGTTGTTTTGTATTGGGCATCCCGGTCGAGACCATTGCCACCGATTCAGAGAGAGAAGCCCTGATGGGACAACTTTTAAAATTATCCGGTTTGAAATGACCGGGGATGGTTTACTGAAAACAAGCAAAAACTGATATTCAGGAACTTTTGTAATAATTAAAGATATATTTAAAAATATTCGAAATGAGAATCACTTGTTTTATACCTGCAGGGACCGAAAAGGAAACCATTGCAACAGTCAGGGAGCTCACGAATTCGGGGCTCGTCGCCAGGGTATACCTTACCGGTTCGGACACTGCGATGTTTGATGTCAATGGGGCAGAATGGCTTAATACCGGCAATTTAACAACCGGCGAAACAATCAGGGCCATTGCAGTTCGGAGCATGACTGATTTTACGCTGATTTATACCCGGCATAGTCCGCTTAAGTTGGGCCAATATGCCCTTGAAAGATTCATTGGCGTAGCTTCAGATACCGGGGCCGGACTTGTCTATTCGAATTATATGTCCATAAAGGCAGGAGTTTCAACACACCATCCGGTTATAGACTACCAGGAGGGAAGTTTGCGCGACGATTTCAATTTTGGATCACTGTTGTTTTACCGCAAAGAACTGCTGAAAGAAGCGGCAGAAAATGTTGAGACCGGTTTGAACCATGCAGGCTTGTACAATCTGAGGCTTAATTTGTCACTGCTGTCTCCGATTGTCAGAATTCCGGAATACCTCTATACAGAAGAAGAGGCAGACCTGAGGCAGACAGGAGAAAAAATATTTGATTATGTAGATCCAAAGAACAGGGCGGTGCAAATTGAAATGGAAAAAGTCTGTACCCGGTTCCTGAAAGAGGCCGGAGCCTACCTTGAACCAGAATTCAAAACTGTTGATTTTACCCTTGATGATTTTCCTGTTGAAGCATCCGTAATTATTCCGGTCAGGAACAGGGTAAGAACCATCGAAGATGCCATCAGGTCGGTATTGTCTCAAAAAACAAGTTTTACCTTCAACCTGATAATTGCTGATAATTATTCAACAGACGGGACCACTGAAATAATTCAGAAATACGCCAAGGGCGATCCCCGGCTTATCCACCTGGTACCCGACCGCAAAGACCTGGGAATAGGGGGATGCTGGAATGCTGCTGCAGCACATCCGCTGTGCGGAAAGTTTGCTGTGCAGCTGGACAGCGACGATCTTTACCTGGATAATTCTACCCTGCAGCAGGTCATTGATACTTTTTACAAAGAAAATTGTGCCATGGTTGTCGGTTCCTACCGGATGGTCAACTTTGACCTTGAGGAGATCCCTCCCGGAGTAATCGATCATAAAGAATGGACACCGGATAACGGCAGGAATAATGCCTTAAGAATAAACGGATTAGGAGCCCCGAGGGCATTCTATACCCCGGTTCTGCAGTGCATTAAAGTGCCAAATGTCAATTACGGAGAGGATTATGCACTTGGATTGGCTATTTCGAGGTATTACCAGATAGGGAGAATCTACAATCCGGTCTATCTCTGCCGCAGATGGGACGACAACTCGGATGCTGCCCTTAGCACAGAGGTGATGAACGGCCATAACTTGTACAAAGACAGGATTAGGACGATAGAATTTCTGGCCAGGAAGAGGATGAATATGGAGAAGCAGATATGAGACATGAGATATGAGACATGAGATTTTGAGGAATGTGCTAAGGAAAACGCAGAATGGAAAACGAGAAATCGGCTGAATGCCGAAAAACAACAGCACAGGGCTACGCCCTGTGTTAAACAATAAAAAACAAGCCGTTAGCGTTGTCATATCCGTAATTGAAAATCGATAATTTCGGATGGAAATGTTTGAATGTTTGAAAACTTTACAATGGGTGAAATAACTGGAGGTACAGGCACACCGAAGAATTTTTTCAGGGATTTCCTGGAGTGGCAGAATCAGGCATGGGATTTGTCAGCGGCCAACTACCGGGGACTGGACCATGTTGAAGAGAAGGAGTTTCTGTTTGAAGGCTTCAGGATCAAAGTTCAGTTCAATCCGGAAAGAATAAGATCCTCATCGGCAAAAGTTGATCAGCAATCCATTGCAGCCAGGAAATGCTTCCTCTGTACTGAAAACCGGCCATCAGAACAAAAAAGCATGGAGATAATCCCCAACTTTCTTTTGTTGGTCAATCCATTCCCAATCTTCAGGTCGCATTTTACCATCACTTCCCCTTATCATACAGACCAGAGAATATTACCGAACCTGGGGGTTATGCTTGATATTTCAAAAAAAATGGAGGGATACACCTTGTTCTACAACGGCCCGGAATGTGGAGCTTCGGCCCCGGATCACCTCCATTTTCAGGCTGGAGAGAACGGATTTATGCCCGTGGAAGAAGAATTCGAGTCCATGAAAGACGGTCCGGGAGCTCTATTACTGGAGAGTGACCATCTAAAAATCTGGGCTTTTGATCATTACCTCCGGAAGATGATCACTTTTGTTACCGATTCCAGCGAAGAAGTCATACAGGCAATTAAGAGCATTTATACCCGGTTTCGGAACCTGCAACCGGAAAAACCCGAGCCAATGATCAACCTGCTGTGCTATTTCAAAAACAATGAGTGGCATATTCATCTGTTCCCTAGAAAGTTACATCGTCCTTCACAGTACTTTGCACAGGGGAAAGACCAGATATTAATCAGTCCTGCCTCTGTTGATTTTGGGGGAGTCTTTGTAACCCCCCGGCGGGAAGATTTTGACAAAATAACCGGCAATGATATCGCCGACATATTTTCCCAGGTTACACTGGATGAGGCAAACTTCTGCCTGTTAATAAACGCTATCACACCCTAAAAAACATGTTATCATGGAACAGCCAAAACTAAGGATCGGAATCATGGCAGAAACGGAACTTCATTGCTGCTTCATGGAGGATTACAGGCTTGTACAGGACGGCAAACTTTGTAACGGGGATCAGACCATACAACTGGTCAATGGCCAGATTCTCCTCAATGGTGAATCCCTTGCAGGTGACAATATCTGTTTTGAGCCGGTTAATGAAAAACTTGCCTCCTTTGAGCTGTTCAATGTCACCATCGGGGTGCAATTTCATTGGGAGAGGAAAGAAAACCAGTTATTCAAAGGGGCCTTGCAGATATTGATGGACGGGAACAAACTCCAGGCAATCAACATTTTACCCCTTGAGTATTACCTAATCAGTGTTATTTCCTCAGAGATGAGCGCCACCAGCAGTGTTGAGTTGCTGAAGGCCCATGCCATCATTTCACGTTCGTGGTTAATAGCCCAGGTGGTGAAGGAGAAAGTCCTGGGAGAATCGGGACAGAAATACAAGACCATTTATGAGACCGCTGAGGAATATATCCGCTGGTATGACCGTGAAGACCACAAATTGTTTGATGTTTGTGCAGACGACCATTGTCAGCGTTACCAGGGGATTACCAGGCAGACAAGTATCCTGGTTGAGAACGCGGTGAATGAAACTGCCGGATTGGTTCTGATGAACAATGGGCAGGTTTGTGACGCAAGGTTTTCCAAAAGTTGCGGCGGTGTGACTGAGACATTTGAAAAAGTATGGGAACCTGTGGTGCATCCCTATTTGAAGACCATCCATGATTTAAATGATGGCTGTGATGGTTTGGAGTTCAGCCTTACCGGGGAAGCAGCAGCTGAAAAATGGATCAGATCCTCTCCTTCAGCATTTTGCAACACAAAGGACTACAAGGTATTGTCCCAGGTATTGAATGATTACGACCAGGAAACCGTTGATTTCTTCAGATGGAAGGTTACCTACAGTCAGGATGAAATTTCTGCACTGATCGCCAGGAAAACCGGTTTTGATTTTGGCCGGATTATTGATTTGGTTCCAAAGGAGAGAGGACATTCCGGCAGGATCATCAAACTGGAAATCATTGGGACAAAGAAGAAATTAACCGTTGGCAAAGAACTGGAGATTAGAAAGATATTATCAACATCCCACCTTTACAGTTCCGCTTTTGTGGTTGACAGGTTTGAAATGCAGGATCAGGTGCCGGGAAAATTTTTACTGACAGGTGCCGGTTGGGGTCATGGTGTCGGGCTTTGCCAGATAGGCGCTGCCATGATGGGTGAAAACGGATATACGCATGAAGCAATACTTAAGCACTACTTTGTGGGAGCGAAACTGGAAAAGATTTATCCAGGAATGTAAATTCGTCCGTAATAATCGAATAAGATGGGAAAGAGGATAACCTACAATTCAACCAATTTTTTTCTGGAACCGTGTAAAGATGGATATCTGCTTGTGGACGCAGGCTGGCATGGGAAGCTGGGGAAGTTCAGGCAAAGCCTTGCTGATCTGAACATCGGTTTAAATGAGATAAAATATATTGTTTTAACCCATCATCACCATGACCATGCAGCACTGGTCCAGGACTTAAAAGGATTAACCCAGGCAAAATTAATTGTTCATGAAAGGCAGGTTGAATATATTTCCAAAGGCATCACAGATTACAAAAAAATCCGGCAGTGCAACAGAATATTATGGCTTTTAGACAAGATGCTCCGCCCTTTCATTCATTTCAGCTACAAACCAATATCAGTTGAACCCTCTGATTATATCCTAAAAGATGAAATCGATGAAGAAATTCTCAGGAGTATCGGGATAGAAGGGAAAATAGTTTCAACTCCCGGACACAGCAGTGACTCTATTTCTGTAGTTTTGGATAACGGTACCGCCTATGTCGGAGACCTGGCCATGAACATAATGGGTCTTGTTGGCAATAAACCATTTCCCATCGAGGCAGAAGATTATTCCCAGGTCAATTCAAGCCTCAGAAAACTGATCCAAATGGGAGTGATTGACTTTTATCCTTCCCATGGCAGTGCCTTCAATAAAAAACTAGTTTTGGACCGAATAAATATCTGACTAAATATTTTTCCTTATGAAAAAATCATACCGCAATCCCTGGGCATGGATTCCGACACTCTATTTTGCTGAAGGTATTCCCTATGTGGTTGCAATGACCGTTGCAGTCATCATGTTCAAGAGACTTGGGATTTCCAATACCGACATAGCCCTGTATACCAGCTGGTTATATCTGCCATGGGTTATCAAGCCATTGTGGAGCCCTGTAGTGGACCTTTTTAAAACAAAGCGCTGGTGGATCGTAGTGATGCAGCTATTGATCGGTGCAGGTCTTGGTGGCGTTGCCCTGTCTATTCCTTTACCCGGGTTCTTTAAGATTACCCTGATCTTTCTCTGGTTGCTGGCCTTTAGTTCAGCTACCCACGACATATCTGCAGATGGTTTTTACATGCTCGGACTCAACGAACACCAACAGGCCTATTTTGTCGGGATCCGCAGTACTTTTTACCGCATTGCAATGATTACCGGACAGGGTTTGCTTATCATCCTGGCGGGGTATTTTGAAACAGCAACCGGGTTGCCTCCCATTGAAATCAACCTGAAGGCAAATCCAGCCTACACGATTAATACAGAGCGTCCACAAACCAATATGGAAGCATCGGCCTCATCTGGAAATGCATATTTTACTGCCTTCCCGCAGGAAGTAAAACTTTCCACACAGAACATCCCGGCCAGGCAACTGGATTCGATGCGCAAAATAGTTGCAAGCCACAACCTGGACCTTGGTTTCGTCGGGAATGCACGTTCTGCTGCTACTTCCGGCAAAGGCCAAAGTAATTCCCTTTGGACAGAATATGTCTCGTCTCCAATGAAACAGTTTCTGGAAAAGCATTTTCAGAAGAAAGAAGTAAAACAGTCCGGCGAGCAACTGACAGGCAATGTCACCATTGTAGGAATTAAACTGAATGGCAAGCCTGAACCGGGCAAGGAGATGATTCTCAACTTTAAATTCAAGGATGGCGACAACAGCCTGAAACTGCTTGAAGGGGAACGACTCTCCTTTAACCTTGAAAACTGGGAGCAGCCAGCCTACCTGCTTTTCCAGGCCGATCCAAAATTAGTTTCAGTTACTGATGCCAGGTTCAAAGGCACCTCAGGCAACATCCACCTTGCCTGGAGCATCACCTTTGTGATCCTGGCCATATTATTTGTTGTTTTCTCTTTGTACCATCGATTTATACTGCCTTATCCCCCTTCCGACAAAAGGATTTTAAAAGGGGAAGAGAGCATTTTTGGGGCATTCTTTAAAACATTCACCTCCTTCTTCAAAAGGAAAGAAATCTGGGTTATCATCTCCTTTTTGTTATTTTACCGCCTGGGAGAAGCACAACTAATCAAGATGGCATCGCCTTTCATGCTTGACTCCAGACAATTGGGAGGACTGGGACTCACTACCGGAGAAGTTGGACTCATCTATGGCACTTTCGGAATCCTGGCACTTACAGCCGGAGGCATCCTCGGCGGACTGGCAGCATCCAGGAAAGGATTCAGGTACTGGCTCTGGTGGATGGTCCTAGCCATCAACATCCCTCATCTTGCCTACGTTTACATGGCTTACGCCCAGCCAACCAATTACCTGGTAATCAGCCTGTGTGCCGCCATCGAACAATTCAGTTACGGATTCGGGTTCACCGCCTACATGCTCTACATGATATACATCGCGGAAGGTGAAAACAAAACAGCCCATTTTGCCATAGCCACGGGATTTATGGCGTTGGGCATGATGCTCCCGGGAATGTTTTCAGGGTGGCTGCAGGAAATTATCGGGTACAAGCAATTCTTTGTATGGGTGATGCTTTGCATGATTCCGGGAATGATACCGGTGTTGTTTTTGAATGTCAAGCCGGAATTTGGAAAGAAGGTGAAGGAAAAAGATGAGTTCTGAGTGATGAATTATGAAGTATGAATTATGAAAAAGGGAAGGCTGATTCTTGTTATAGCGATTTTTCTATCGGCTCAGATCGCATCTGCACAGGTGGATCTCGAAAAATTAATGTATCATCCATGGGTCGACTCAGTCTTTGCCTCTTTGACACAGGATCAGCGGATCGGGCAACTTGTTTGGATTGATGTCACAGCAAAAAACAACCTGGAAAAACAGTTGAAAGATGCTGAACTGATCAGGAATTTTGGGATCGGCGGTATCATCTTTTTTGAAGGAGATCCTGTCACACAGGTAAAACTCACCAACTATTACCGGTCGCTCACAAAAATCCCGCTTCTTGCCGTGATGGATGCAGAATGGGGAGCCGGAATGCGGCTGCCCGGAATTATGCCATTCCCATACAACATGGCCATGGGGGCAACCGGGGATACCTCGCTGGTTAAACGGGCCGCCCGCGAAATGGCATTACAGTTGAAACGGTTAGGCATAAATATTGCCCTCGGACCGGATTGCGACATCAATACGGAACCACTGAACCCAATAATCGGAATGCGCTCTTTCGGAGAATCCAGGGAACTGGTAACTAAACTTGGGCTGGCCTGCATGGAAGGACTTCAGGAAAACGGAATCATGGCTGCGGCGAAACACTTCCCCGGCCACGGAGATACCCGGACAGACTCCCACCTGGTGCTTCCGCTCCTGCCCTATTCAAGACAAAGGCTTGATTCCTTAGAGTTATTTCCATTCAGGAAATTAGCCAAATCAGGGATCGGGTGTATAATGACCGCCCACCTGCATGTTCCTGCCATCGACTCATCCAGGGAAATTCCATCCAGCCTGTCACCGCTAATCGTAGACCAGATTCTGCACAAAAACTGGCATTTCAAGGGACTTGTAATAACCGATGCGATGAACATGAAAGGAGTCAATGGGTATGATCAACCGGGCAGGCTTGAAGTTCTGGCACTAAAGGCAGGCAACGATGTAATCGAATACCCTGCAGACCCGGAATTAACCCTGAAAGCCATCAGCGAGGCACTGAAGAACAAGGAGTTATCGCTGGAAGAAATAAACCTAAAATGCAGGAAAGTCCTGGCAGCCAAGCTTTGGTGCGGGTTAAACACCTGGACTATGTCTAATTCTGATGAACTGATCAGGGATCTAAACTCTCCGCAGGCAGAACTGGTCAAACGAAAAATTATCGAATCCTCCCTGACACTCCTGGAAAACCGGGACGGAATCATCCCGGTAGGTCATCTCGAAAAAACCCGCGTTGCGGCTTTATCCGTCGGAAGCCTGAATCCGACACCTTTTCAGCGGATGCTTGCAAAATATACCAGGGTTGATTTCTTCCAGCTGAAAGAAAATTTCACTGGCACAGAACGAATAGAGTTAGAGAATAAGTTGAAAGAGTATGACCTGGTTGTTGCCGGGATTCATTCCATGTATGAGAGCAAACTCCGTCACACGCCGCAGGCAGGCATCCACCAGTCGGTGCCGCCATTGAGGCCCTATGGAGTGACCGCAGAGCTTGATTCGCTGCTCTCTCATTTTTCCGGCAAGCAGAAAACCATTGCTGTATTTTTTGCCAGTCCCTATGGTCTGTCGGAATTGCGTGCCCCCCTGAAAACCGATGGACTAATCATTGCTTATCAGAACGATTCACTTGTGCAGGAACTTTCAGCGCAGCTGATTTTCGGAGGGATTGGAGCCAGGGGTAAACTACCGGTGTCGGTGCCTGGAAAATTCAAAGCCGGTGAAGGTTATGAACTCAAAAACGTTATCCGGTTAAAATACACCATCCCGGAAGAGGCAGGCATCAGAAGTGAACCGCTGAACAAGGGGATTGACTCCATTGTCTCAAATGCCCTGACAAACAAGGCTTTTCCGGGATGCAATGTCCTGGTTGCCAAAGACGGTAAAGTGATTTTTCACAAGGCCTATGGCTTTCATGGCTACGACAGGGTCATACCTGAGCAGCAGGAAGATTTATACGATCTCGCGTCGGTGACAAAAATTACCGGCGGACTCCCTGTCTGGCTTAAACTATACGATGAGGGGAAAATTAACCCGGATGATAAGGTTTCAGTCTATTATCCTGAATGGAAAAACAGGCTCTTTCACCGTTCCAACAAGTCAGATATTTCGGTAAGGGAATTTTTGTCACACCAATCGGGACTGACCCCTTTCATGCCCTTCTGGAAAGAAAGCCTGAAGGGAGGAAAACTCTCCCCGCGATGGTATGCCTTTGAGCCGGACAAACAACATACTTTACAGGTAGCAAGAGGTCTGTATCTCGACAACAGATTCCCGGACAAAATTTACAAAGCCATCCGGAAATCAACCCTGAAATCACGTGGCAAGTATGTCTACAGCGATCTTCCTTTTGTGCTGACGCCAAAGATTACCTCCGCGATTTCCGGAAAGTCTTTTGTAGAAAGCCTCGACAGCAATTTCTACATGCCTCTGGGAGCCTACCGCATCACCTACAGGCCTCTGTTTAAATTCCCGGACAACGAGATAATCCCTACTGAACTGGACGATTATTACCGCAGGCAACAACTACAGGGAACTGTCCATGACGAATCTGCTGCCACACTGGGTGGAATCTCAGGCAATGCAGGCTTGTTTGCCTCAGCCAACGACCTGGCCAAATTGTACCAGATGTATCTCCAGATGGGCAGTTACGGAGGAATTAGGTATCTGAAGGAGTCGACTATGAAGGAGTTCACCAGTGTCCAGTTCCCACAGAACAATAACAGGCGCGGATTGGGCTTTGACAAGCCGTCGCTGAACAATGCCAGCCTGAGCGAGAAAGATGCTTACCCTATCAAGGCAGCATCACCTGAAAGTTTCGGCCACTCAGGCTATACAGGTACTTTTACATGGATAGATCCAAAACAGGGATTGGTGTATATTTTCCTTTCCAACAGGGTCTTTCCAACAAGGAACAACAGCAAGATAAGTGACATGAATGTACGCACAGAAATTCAGCGGATTATCTATAAAAATCTGCCAAAAAACTAAATTGGTATTATATCTTACAAAAAATCTTAACAAATGCAAAAATTTGTTATATTAGTACCCATTAATCCGGGCAATAAAAACAAAACAGTTTAACCGCATTAATAAATGTGAAAGGTTCGTTCAACTTTTCCTGTCTGACTTTAAACTGAAGCGGTTCCATTGAACCACCGATCATTTGGTTGTTTTTTTTTGTAATACCAAAACAAAATTTATGATCCGTTATCTCATTTGCATGGCAGGTGCGCTTTTATCAATATCCTGCCGTACGAATGTCTCCAGGTTACCTGAAGCTGAGCAGATCTCAAAGACTGTTATCGGCAAGTATGCACCTGACGGACGCGAAGATCTCTTCAATATCCGATTCACTGAAAAAGGAGATCATCTCGTTGTTAACGGAGAAACAACCTCCCCCGATGGGAAAATTGCCCTGATTTCCTCCCTGAACAGTTCAAAATTCCAGGTTATAGATAGCCTGAAGGTATTGCCGGCTGATTCGACCGGGGAAAAAACCTGGGGGTTGGTCACTGTCAGTGTATGCAACATCCGTACAAATCCGGGAGATGATGCTGAAATGGCTACCCAGGCACTTCTCGGAACCCCGGTAAAAATCCTGAAAAAATCAAAACACTGGTTGTTGATACAAACTCCCGACAGCTACATCGGATGGGTTGATGACAATGCCTTGGATCAGAGGGATTCAACCGGCATGGCTGCCTGGAGAGAATCCAAAAGAGTGATCTACCTTCCTTTGGGTGGGACGGGTTCTCATCCTGAAACAAAAGAGGCAGTGACGGATCTGGTAGCTGGAAATATCCTTAAATCAGATACCCTTCATAAAGGTGAGTATGTCCTTGAAATGCCCGATGGCAGGAGACTGGCTATCCCGGCAAGTGATGCCATGGATTTCGGACTTTGGAGGAAAAGCACGGTTCCAACTCGGGCAAGCCTTACGAGCTGCGCAAAGTCCCTGATGGGACGTCCCTATTTGTGGGGAGGAACCTCGAGCAAGGGTGTTGACTGCAGCGGGTTTACCAAAACAGTATATTTCCTGAACGGAATCATCCTCGCACGCGATGCCTCCCTCCAGTTCAGGCATGGTGAATTTTCAGATCCTCAGAACGGATACGGGAGACTAAAAAGCGGGGACCTTGTTTTCTTTGGGAAGAAAGCCGACAGCGAAAATCCTGCAAGAGCAACACATGTTGGAATGTACCTGGATAATGGCCTGTATATTAACTCTTCGGGATATGTAAGAATCGACAGTTTCAATCCTGCTGACAAAAATTACTCCAAAAAACGGGCCGATACCTGGCTTGGAGGCAGAACAATTATCGGATCAGAAGGGAACAAAGGTATTGTGATGGTAAAAAACCATCCATGGTACTGAAAAAAAGATCATAACGCATTCAAGGGTGAAATAATCATAGTTTTTAATTGACTGTTTCGTCAGCCATCTGAATACAAAATAGTTTTGAATGAAAACCAATCGAAGGACATTTATAGGAGCAACCACCATGGCAGCCGGAGCAGGCATTCTTTCATCCTTCCCGAAAGATGGCAAGTCCCTTCCGCGTTACCAGGGATCGGGGAAAGGTCTGAAACTTTCCTTCCAGCCTTATGAATTACAGCTCAGACATACTTTTACCATTGCCTCCAACTCCAGAACTACCACTGCTGTGATGCTGACGCAACTGGAGTGGGAAGGTTTTACCGGTTTTGGCGAAGCATCCATGCCTCCTTACCTGGGTGAATCCCACGAAACTGCAACAAAATTCCTGTCCACGCTGAACTTATCCCAATTCAATGACCCTTTCAGAATGGAGGAGATACTTGATTATGTGGACAATATCCTGCCGGGAAACTGTGCCGCCAAAGCATCGGTAGACATTGCCCTCCACGACCTGGTGGGTAAGCTTCTCAATCAGCCCTGGTTCCGTATCTGGGGATATTCACAAGAAAAGACCCCGCTCACAACCTATACCATCGGCATTGATAAAAAGGACCAGGTCATCGAAAAAACAAAGGAAGCCTCTGCTTTTAAAATTCTGAAAGTCAAGATCGGAGGCGGCAACGATGAAGAGATGATCAGAGCCGTTCGTTCAGTAACAAAAGTCCCTCTTTGTGTAGATGTCAACCAGGGTTGGAAAGACCGGAGGGAAGCCCTGGATAAGATCCACTGGCTCAAAGAACAGGGAGTTGTATTTATCGAGCAACCTATGGACAAGCACAACTTCGACGACACCGCCTGGCTTACTCAAAACAGTCCGCTGCCAATACTCGCCGATGAAGCCATGCAACGGCTGGGTGATCTCGAGCGGTTGCACGGAGTCTATTCGGGCATCAACTGCAAGCTGATGAAATGCACAGGCATGCGTGAGGCTCATAAAATAATTGAGCTGGCGAGAAGCCTTAAAATGAAAACCCTGATCGGTTGTATGACCGAAACCTCTTGTGGTACAAGTGCTGCGGCTCAACTTTCTCCGATAGTTGACTGGGCCGACCTGGACGGAAACCTGCTTATTTCCAATGATGTCTACGAAGGGATGAAAGTAGTGGAAGGTAAGGTGACCCTGAACGACATGCCAGGCATCGGGATAAAGAAACTGTCACAGGACAGGAAGAGCTAGAATACATCAGAATATTCGGATTAAACTTAACATAAACTCAAAAAAGAATGATGGAAAAAGAATCAGGCAGAAAGTAATCAAAACAAATTAAATACTTCATGAGCAACATTAAACCAAAATTAAAATGAAATGAAAACAATCCTCTTACTGTGTTTGATGGTAATGGGGGTCATGATTACAAATGACTCTTATGCACAGGCACCTGTCAAAGGACAGGTAACTGATGCCAAAACAAATGAAACCATGCCGGGAGTTACTGTTGTCCTAAAGGGTACCACCCAGGGCACAATTACCGATATGGCGGGGAACTACAGTATCAAGGCGGCCCAGGGAAGTACCCTGGTGTTCACCTTTGTAGGTTACACACCCCAGGAGATGAAAGTCGGCACTTCCAATGTAATTGATGTGAAACTGACCATGTCGACCATACAGCTTGAAGAGACTGTAATCACTGGTGAATTTGGTATCAAACGTGCAGCACGGGCAGTTGGTGCGGCTACCCAATCCCTGAAGGGGATGGAAATTGTCGAATCAGGAAGGGAAAACTTTGTCAATTCCCTGCAGGGCCGTGTTTCAGGCGTTCAGATCACCAGTTCAGGGGGTACACCCGGATCTTCGAGTTCGATTATCATCCGCGGTGCCACCTCAATTTCGGGAAACAACCAGCCTCTTTTTGTAATTGACGGTATCCCGTTGAGCAACACCACCTTCAACCCGATCGGTGGTCTTGCCTCCAAACAAGGTTCTGATCCTGTAGTTGGAACTGCCCAGCTGGACTTCTCCAACCGTGCATCTGACATTAACCCTGAAGATATTGAGAGCATGACCGTTCTGAAAGGTGCAGCCGCCGCCGCACTTTATGGCAGTGATGCATCCAACGGGGCCATCATTATTACCACCAAGAAAGGAATGAAAGGAAAAGGAATTGTCAGGTACAGCAATACTTTCGGGTTTGAAAATGCCTATCAGTATCCTGAAATCCAGACCACTTACGACAATGGTATGTATGGAAATACCAACTATTACACCTCCAGGCACTACGGAGCAACCTATGCACCGGGGACCAAACTCTACAACAATGTAGAAAGCCTTTTCCAGACAGGAACCAGCCAGAAACACAATGTCTCCTTCGAGGCCGGTAATGAAAACATGACTTTCCGTGCTGCAGCGAGTACTTTAAAATACAACGGTGTGGTAGCTACTTCCGGGTATGACCGTAACAACATCAGCGTAGCGGGTACCGCAATACTTTCCAAATGGCTGAACATGGAAGCATCCATGACCTATTCCAATTTTGACAACACCAAGGTCGACCGCGGTACAGGAGGTATACTTTACAGGGCAATGAACTGGCCACTGACCGACGATATGACAACTTACCTGGACCCGGCTGGTAATATCAGGTATCCTAACAAATATGCCGATGTTGACATCCTGAATCCTTATTTCGATTTGTATAAAAACAGGAATTACGACGAGGGCCAGCATATGATTTCGAATGTTGTGGTCAACATCAAACCAATCAAGGATTTACTAATCCGTGCGCAGGTAGGGGTGGACGTTAACCAGACTTCTATTATCATTTCCCGTCACCCTCAATGGTCTTCAACTGCAACTGGTACAGGTTCATATGATCAATCAAAGGTCAATGAAAACAATCCGACCCTCAACCTCATTTCAACCTACAAAAAGCAGTTCGGGAAGCTGGATGTTTCCGGGCAGGTTGGTTACAGGCAATTTGAGCAGGCTTCACAAACCTTGTCTGTTCATGGTGAAAAATTCATGGTTCCCAATTTTCAGTCTATCAACAATTGCGATCCTACAACATTGGTCAACACAACCAGAACCAGGTCAAGGAGGCTCCAGTCCGTGTCAGGATCATTCGAATTTTCCTACAACAACCTGGCTTTCATAACTGTCCGTGGTACCAATGACTGGTCATCCACTCTGCCTCCGGAAAACAACAGTTACTTCTATCCTGCCCTGGATGCAAGTTTTATACTGTCTGACCTTCAATTTATGAAACCGCTGTCAGAGAAAATAAACTATTTAAAACTTCGGGCATCTGCTGCACAAGTAGGTAAAGATGCACCTCCACTTTCAATATACCCTGCTCTTGAGGCCGCCCCGTCTTCATATGGCGGTTACCGGTTTGGGTTTACCGGGCCAAACCCGACACTTCGTCCGGAAATGAACACCTCCTGGGAAGCAGGTATTGAAGGACGCATGTTCAGAAGCAGGTTGAAATTTGATATGGCTTACTACCAGACCGATTCAAAAGATCAGATCATAACAGGGTTCCGTATGAGCTATGCCACAGGCTTTGTCCTGAACAACATGAATGTTGGCTCCTTCACTACAAAAGGATTCGAATTCAGGGTCGATGGTGACATCATCAAGAACCGTGACTGGACATTCAATGCCGCGCTCAACCTCACCAAAAACTGGAGCAATGTTGAGTCGTTGCCCAAAAATGTTTCTGAATACTACAATGCTTATACCTGGGTGTCAGGAAACATACGGAACGGTATTATGGTGGGATCCCCGATTACTGCATTAACAGGACTTGACTACCAGAAAAGCAGCACAGGACAGGTTCTGATCGATCCATCATCCGGTCTTCCCCTGGCCTCAGGCACCTGGAGTGTAATTGGTGACCGCGAACCTAAAATGCTTTATGGCATAAACCTGTCACTGATATATAAAAAGTCAGTTACACTTACCGCCCTGCTGGACGGACGTTTTGGCGCCACCGTTGTTAACGGGACCAAACGCTACATGCAGCAATACGGCTACAGCAAAGAGTCTGTTATTCAGAGGGAAGCTGCTCCTGTAGTTTTTGACGGGGTGCTGAAAGACACCTATGAAAACACTGTGGCACCTACCGTCAATACAATCGGCGTGAAACTGGGAGACCTGCAGTATGGTTATGCAGGACAGGACCCCGACTGGGTAGAGGATAACATCAACTACCTGAGAATGGCTGAGGTAAGACTTTCTTACAACCTCAATCCTGAATGGCTTACAAAGACCTTTAGGAATACCATTACCCAGGCTTCAGTTTTTGCTGCAGGCAACGACCTGGCAGTTTGGACAAACTATTCCGGAATTGATGTGGTTGGTAACTCCAACTCAGCAGCACTGGGAGGAACAGGAGGAGCTGGATTTGACATGATGGCCATTGCAGCGCCCAGGAGAATATCATTTGGTTTAAGTGTAACCTTTTAATCAATCAAAGCGATGAGAAAAATTACTATATCATTCATACTGCTGATGGTACTCGGGTTTAGCTCCTGTACTGATACCTGGCTGAATGTAAATAACAATGTGGACGCTCCTGACGCTGTTGAGCCGGTTCTTCGTCTGGCACCTGTCCTTGCCTCCTACGAGGGGATAGCCTATGACCTGCGAGCAGTTGCTCCTATGGTTGAATACTTTGGAGGACCCTCAACGTATGTGACAACATTTGGTGTTCAAAACACCTATTTTGCAGGAAGTGATGCTGGCGGCGAATGCTGGAGGATGTCTTACTGGCTTCAGGGGATGAACCTCGAGAACATCATTAACGATGGAAGAACAGCCGGTCAATTCAGATACGCAGGTATTGGCCTAACCATCAAAGCCTATTCATGGCATACCCTTGCCTCATTGCATGGAGATCTTCCTGTAAAGGACGCCTATGTTCCCGGTCTTCTTTCACACAATTATGACTCTCAGGAATATGCCTTCTCGAAGGTTCGTGCCTGGGCAAAAGAAGCCATTGTTGAATTTGAAAAGGTTGACAATACTGCCTACCCTACTACTTTAGCTACTGCAGACCTGATTTACAAAGGAGATGCTGCCAAATGGAAAAAATTAGCCTATGCAGTGCTGGCCAAGAATTACATTGCCATGGCCAGGAAGAACACTGCCTACCTGGATTCTGCCATCATCTGTGCAGATAAATCATTTACCAGTGCCTCTGACGATGCAAACATGGTATTCCAGGCAACAGGTGTAAGCACAACTTCCAATTTTTTTGGTGTTCTCAGGGCAAACCTGGCCAACTCATTCACACAATCAGATTATATTACCCAGGTGCTTACCGGAAACATCCCCAACTACAACAGTTCCGGTGGGGTTGAAGGACTAAGTACCTACCAGATGGTTACAGATACTGCCACCCTGGATCCTAGAGCAATTCTTTTACTGGGTACCCTCGACACCATGCAGGTTGACCAGACAAAAATCAAGAAGGGGACTTATAGATTTACAGGAACAAAGATGGACAACGCTGTCGCCTGCAATTTTTGGGGATTAACCTCAACTCCGACTGTTACGACTTCAGGAACCGGAAGATGGCTTTACAGGGACGATGCTCCTTGGCCACTTGCAAGTTATGCTGAAATCCAGTTTATTAAGGCAGAAGCCCTTTTCCTGAAAGGACAAAAATCACCTGCATATGATGCCTTCAAACTCGCAGTGTCCGGACATATGGATTTTGTCAAAAGATTGATTGTTACCGGAACCCCTGTCAGAAACAGTGCAGGAAAGCAAACCTCCGTCATTGGGGATAAGATAACTGCTGCAAGGTTTGCCACTTTGGCAACTGATTATCTGAACAGTAAGTTTGTCAATAATCTCCCTTTGGCCGACTTCTCACTGTCGCACATCATGATGCAAAAATATGTGGCACTTTTCCCATGGAGTCTTGACACCTGGAATGACATGCGCCGCTACCACTATGACCTGGTTGTTGGAACAGGCGGTGTTCCTGCTACAGGAACATCCTGGACGGCAGACGTGACTTATCACAAACTGGATTCAAATCCAGACAGGGTGTACAAAGGCTTTTTTCTGCCGGCAGCCGACGTTATTGACAGAAGAAGGAAATTTGCCACTACCAACCTGGGATCACCTTGCTACAGGCTTCGTCCGCGTTACAACTCAGAGTATATGTGGAATCTTCCATCACTCAAAACACTGACTCCAATTGCAGGCAATGCCGACAATTATCAGTGTTCAATGCCTTGGTTCAGCATACCCGGAAATTAATTACATTAATCTAAAAATATTTGAAAATGAAAACAATACTAGCATTAGTCTCCATCATGGTGGTGCTTTTGGTGGTCTCCTGCGAAAAGAATGTCATCACATTCGGATCAACGGATATCAATACGGCAACATCTGCTGAAGTGAGGTTGGTCTATGACATTCCAGTTGTATCCACTACTGCCCTCAACATTACGAGACTTAAATACAATGACAAGTTAGTCTCTGAAGTTTCGACAGCAATAGGAGGTATTTTCCCTAACAGTGCCGCAAAATACCATGTGGTGCCACAAGGGTCTGTCAAAGTTGATGCCTATACCGGAACCACCAAGGATGTTTTGCAATACAGCAACACCTTCACTGTGGGAGCAGGGAAATTTACCTCCTTTATTTACTCACTGACCGAAGCTCCTTATGTAATCCAGGATGCCAGCGTATTTCCTCCGAGCGATGCCTGGGCGGATACTACGGCCAACATTCAGTTTGTGAACCTGTTATACAAGGCAGACGGAGTAACCCCTTACGGTAAACTCACCCTTAAGGGAAAACGTGGTGCCGGTACAACAGCCAGCCCTTATGTCTACATCACCATCGCAACCTGCGGTTTTAAAGAAGCCTCCACACTTGTTCCCTATAAGCTTTTGCGCAACGGCATCAAGGTATGGTCCGGCACCGAAACCGGTATGGTCTTTACCGTCTTTGATGAGGCAGGCAACCAGCTAAAGCACTACCCCACAACAACAGGTGCCCTTACAGACTGGACAGCTACTGCCTTCTCCCTGGGTAAGGGGAGAAATTATATCTTCCATATGAACGGAAAAATGGGAGCCAAATATGCCGAACAGGCCATCCGTTTAAGTACTGCTGCGCTAAATTGATGGGTATGAAAAGATATATTTTACTGATTGGTATCATTGCTGTTTTGTCAGGTACTTCAATCGCCCAGAATAAGAAGGCAGAAAAAGAAGCTGCTGCAAAGGCCCAGTTTGATAAAGCCGTGGCAGCCATAGAGGCAAAAGACTATGTAATCATCGTTGATTCCTATGAGGCCACCGACAGAACCATCCAGACAAATACAGATGTTGCCAGCTTCCTGTCCTTTGAAAAGGAGTCCATTTTCCTGCAGGGCATTCCGGCAGGGAACCAGTACACCAACAAGCTCAATGTGACTGAATACAAGCAGGAACCTGATAAAAAGGGAAATATAAGCATTGTCATGCAGGTGAAGGGATTTTATATCACCGCCAAAATTGAGATCTTCATGAAAAAAGGAGGAAACTATGCTGATGTGATAATCTCCCAGCCACAGGGTGGCACTAAAAGATTCTCCGGGGAATTAATTCCAAGGACAGAATCAAAGTATTTCAAAAGGCCTGGTGTAGTCTGAACAATAAGTCTGACCCCGTAACCGGGATTCAGGCAGACCAATATCTTACAAGACCTGGAAGGAGTTCAAAACCTGCCAGGTCTTGTTGGTTAATGGAAGGAGATAATCCCGTTTCCAGGTCTTTCCCTTCCAAAAATAATATTACTAATACCCGGCAAGTGAAGATTTCCCTTCCCGGCTCCAAATTGTCTGCCCCTATTTCCGGGTCGTCAAATACAGTCCATGCACTTTGCCCATCGCAACATGCTTTTTTACTTTTCCCCTGATCCAATCCCATTTTTAGTTTAATTTAGCATAAAATTATTCGCATGGATTTGACGGAGTGCAGGGCATTTATCTTTGATATGGATGGGGTGCTTGTTGACAGCGAAACTCTCTACAAAGACCTTGAACAGGGCCTCTTTCAAAGTGTCGGGGTTCATATCAGCAAGGAAGAACACATCTCCTACCAGGGAAGTTCAAACCCGGTAATGTGGGGTCTCATCAAGGCAAAACACGGCCTTGAATTGGTGCACTATCCCCACCCGGACCTGCTCCCCATCCTGGAAGATACATATGGAGTTATTGTCTACCAGGACCAGGTGCTTTTCATTGTGCAGAGGTTCGCCGGCTATAGCCTGG